>JAFXMP010000306.1 GCA_017530275.1 Clostridia bacterium
AGGGGCATGCAGCTCAATCTGTGGAACAGCGACAGCGGCCTGCTTTCCCTGGGCGCGAAAGCGATGGCGGAATTGCGGGGAGGAAAATGAAATGGAAGAAATCAAGATCGTTGTATTGGACGGATACACGGAAAACCCCGGCGATCTAAGCTGGGAGGGCCTGGAAGCGCTGGGCAGACTGACCGTATACGACAGGACGCCCAGCAAAGACGGAAACGGGGAGATCCTTCTTCGGGCAAAAGGCGCGCAGATCGTAATCACCAATAAAACGCCCCTGACCGAGGCCACGCTGCGCGCCCTCATGCCGGAGCTCCGATATATCGGCGTGCTGGCAACGGGCTACAACGTGGTGGACACGGCCTGCGCCAAAGAATTGGGTGTGCCCGTTTGCAATATTCCCACCTACGGCACCACCGCCGTGGCCCAATTCACGATGGCGCTGCTAATGGAATTGTGCCATCACGTCGGAGCGCACAGCGATCGGGTGCGCCGGGGCGCGTGGAGCGATAGCGTGGATTTCTGCTTCTGGGACTATCCTTTGATCGAACTGGCCGGAAAAACCATGGGCCTGATCGGCTATGGCCGCATCGGCAAGGCGGTGGCGGCGCTGGCAAAAGCGTTCGGGATGCGGGCCGTTTTTTACGATACGTTCGCCCAGGCGGACGAAAACGCGCAAAAGGTATCCCTGGACGCGCTGTTTGCGCAAAGCGACGTGATTTCCCTGCATTGCCCCCTGTTCGCGGAAAACACGGGCATGATCGACGCTGCCGCCATCGGGAATATGAAGCCCGGGGTCATGATCCTCAACACCGCCCGGGGCCCGCTGATCAACGAACAGGATCTGGCCCGGGCGCTCGGGGAAGGCCGGGTGGCCGGCGCGGCGGTGGACGTGCTTTCGCAGGAGCCGCCCTCCCGGGACAATCCCCTGCTTTCCGCCCCCAACTGCCTGGTGACGCCCCACATCGCCTGGGCGCCCAAGGAAAGCCGGCAGCGGCTGATGGACATTGCCGTGGACAACGTGCGCGCTTTCCTGGAAGGGCGGCCCAAGAACGTGGTCAATCCGTAAAGAGCGGGGGATAACGCCATGCTGTGCAGCGAAATCGAAATCCCCGTCGGAAGCATCGGCTCCGTCACGATGAAGGCTTACTGTCCGCAGCCCGATCCCGCCTGCCCGCGGCAGTTTCATCGGCCCGGCGCGGTGATCTGCCCGGGCGGCGGCTATCAGCGCAGGGACTATAACGAGGATGAGCCGGTGGCTTTGGCGCTGGCGGCCCGGGGAATCAACGCGTATGTGGTCAATTACCACGTGTCGCCCAGCCGCTTTCCCAGGCCCCAACAGGATGTGGGCGCGGCCATCCATGATCTGAAAACCCATGCGGAGGACTATTGGCAGGACCCAGAGCGCATCGTGCTGATGGGCTTTTCCTCCGGCGGGCATCTGGCCGCCAGCGTGGGCGTGATGGGAAGAGCGGCTGATATCTGGAACGAAGCCGGGCTGGACTGGCAAAGGGACGTGCGGCCAAACGCGCTGGTGCTTTGCTATCCCGTGATCACGGCGGGCCCTTATGCGCATCGGAACAGCTTTATCCGGCTTACCGGCTCGGATGATCCAAAGGATCACGCGGCGCTTTCCCTGGAAAAGCTGGTTTCCGCCCAAACGCCGCCGACCTTTCTTTGGCACACCTGGACGGACGAAATCGTGCCGGTGCAGAATTCCCTGCTGTTCGCTTCCGCCCTGACGGAGCATCACGTGAAAACGGAACTGCATATTTATCCGGAAGGGCCGCACGGCATCAGCCTGGCCAACGACCTGACCGCCGATCCCCGCCAAAGCCCCGGCATGATCGTGCCGGACGTCCAGGGCTGGTTTGACCTCGCTGTACGATTTATCCATACACAGACTTTCTAAAAAGAAAATGGTATATGCACATGAAAAAGCCCTCCTTCCGCGGAAGACCTTCCCACAGCCGGAGGGCTTATGAAATGCAGGCTTCTTGGTTATTTGATGGCGAAAAGCAAAATGAAAACGCCTTGACAGCAGCGGCAAAAACGGATAAAATACGCATGAAACTGGAAAACAGTGTATTTTTTTGTCATGAAAACCGTATGGCGGAGAAAAGAAAGGAAAGAACAATGCCGTTTCTCAAACGATTCGGAGCAATAAAGCCGAAATGGAAAAATGCTTTGCGCGCGCTGCTGTTTTGTTTCGCGCTGTTTATCGTTTTCGATCATTTTCAAGGTATTTTTGTGGTGGATGCGGCCCGCGGAACGACCAATATAAGAAACTATTACAAAGAACGCCCCGACAGCCTGGATGCGGTTTATCTTGGCGGCAGCAATGTACATGCATTTTGGCAGCCTGTTTTTGGCTGGGATGAATACGGCATCGCGGTATGGAATTTTTCAATGGACAGCATGCCGCACGATGCGATAAAGTATTATTTGATTGAAGCAAGAAAGAAACAGCCAAACGCATTATATCTGATCAATTTGAACGTATTCAAGACAAATGGGAAAGCCCCGACGGATTCGGCGATCCATTGGGCTGCGGATTTTTTGCCTCTGTCGCTGAACAAAATACGAATGCTCTTTGATATAACCGGCGATATGGAAGATCCGTCAGAATTCTTTTTTCCCATCATACGTTTTCATAGCCGCTGGGACAGCCTGAAGCCGTTGGCATTGGGCGCGTCGGACGTGGATTACAAATCATCGATCCAATATTCGCCTTTTATTTCAAAATCGGAAGATCAGAGCAGCAAGTATAACATCTATGAAGAAAAATCGGAAGTTCCGCAGACGGTGCTGAACGTTTTTTACGAGCTGCTTGAATATATTGATGCAAATCACGTCAATGTCCTATTCCTGGAAGTTCCCCAGGTGCTGAGCAAACAGGAAGGGCAAAGGATAAACACCTTGGAAGCAATACTGAAGGAGCGGGGATATCCGTGCCTGGACTTAATGGATGAGACGTTTGAAATAGGGCTTAACCCGCAGACGGATTTTTATAATACTCTGCACACAAATGTTCACGGATCAATCAAGTTTTCAGATTATCTCGGCAGATATCTGGTTGAAAACTATCATTTTTCGGATAAACGCGGACAAGCCGGATGGGAAAGCTGGGACAAGGCGGCCGAGGGATACATGAAATATTTAAGCCCGTGGACCTTGCCGTTTGAGCGGGCATATGCCAAGAGATCTGATCTTGATATCCCAAAGCTCAATAATCTAATGATATCCGGCTGTGACATTACCGTGACCTGGAAGGAAGCCAAAGGTGCGGACGGATACCAGATCTACCGTAAATCGAATTCGGAGAACGGAGGATACTGGCATTTGATCGCTACGGTCGATATGCAGACCTTATCGTTTGAAGACAAAGGACTGCGGGCATCCGAACAGTATACGTATACCGTTGTTCCTTTCCTGGCAGACGAGGAGAATGATTTCCTTTATGGGAGCTTCAATGTATTGGGTGTCAGCGGGAAGACAGGAGGAAGCAAGTAATGACGATCATTTCGTTTGAATTTCTCTTGTTCGTATTGGCCGTTGTTCTGGTTTATTATATCGTACCGAAAAAAAAACGGTGGATCGTTTTGCTTGCGGGCAGTTTCGTCTTTTATTGGCTGAACAGTAAATGGCTGGTATTTGTGCTGCTTGGAACGAGCATGACGACCTATCTGTTCGGCTTGCTGCTTCAGCGGCAGAACGAAAAAAACAAAGCGGTCCTGCAAAGCAATAAGGAATTGTCCAAAGAGGAAAAAAAGCGGCTGAAGGAGAAACAGAAGAAAAAAAACCGGCGAATACTGGCTGCCGGTATCCTTCTGGTCCTTGGCGCGCTATTGTTCCTGAAGTATTTCAATTTCTTCGGCGATAATCTGAACGCGCTGTTCTCCGCGGCGGGGACCGGATGGACGATCCCTTATCTGAAGCTGCTGCTGCCCTTGGGCATTTCCTTTTATACTTTGCAGGCGATCGCCTATCTGGTGGATATCTATCACGGTAAAGTTCAGGCGGACCGGAATCCCGCAAAGTTTCTTCTTTTCATGTCGTTTTTCCCGCAGATTATTCAGGGC
>JAFXMP010000307.1 GCA_017530275.1 Clostridia bacterium
AGGCCAGCAGCAGGCCCAGCAGGCCGGAAATGATGGTGGTCAGGATATGCTCGGTGTCCAGCACGATCAGGATGGACAAGCCCAGGAAGGTAATGGCGAACATATCACCGTTGCCGAAAGCCAGGGCCGCCTTGCTCAGCGGGGTGGCCAGCAGGAACATGACCAGGGCGGAGAACAGGCCGCCGACGGCGGAGGCCAGCAGCGCCACGCCCAGCGCCTTGCCGGCCTCGCCGCGCTGGGCCATGGGATAGCCGTCAAACGTGGTGGGGGCCGACGATGGCACGCCGGGTATCTTGAACAGGATGGCCGTGATGGAGCCGCCGGTGATGGACGAGCAATAGATGGCCGTCAGGAACACGATGGCGGGCACAGGGCCCATGGTGTAGGTAAAGGTGAGGCCCAGGGCCACGGCCATGGTGGCCGAAACGCCGGGCAGGGCGCCGAAGATGGTGCCCAGGACGATGGCCACGACGACCATCAGGAACATAGTGCCTCCGCCCCAGACAGCGCTAAGGCCGGAAACAAACATTTCACCCAAATTCATGTTTCAATTCCTCCTTAGAACAGATTTTCCAGGAACAGAGAGAAGGAACGCAGGAAGGGAACCGTGCCGCGGGGCAGGCTGACCCCCAGCAGGCCGCTGAACGCGATATGCAGCAATACGGCCAGTACGCACGCGACGATCGCCAGCCGCCACCACTTCTTTTCGCCCAGCAGCATGCCATACGCGAACATGAGCAGCGCGGCGGTGACCACAAAGCCCAGGGGCTCCAGGATGAAGGAGGCGACAACCAGCACCACCATGCCGATGAACATCCTGGATTTGAGGAATTCCAGGCTGTTCTTCCCGAACGCCTTGAACGTAAAATCGGGATTGCCCTTGTTCTTTTTGATGATTTTGACGATATTGATGGCGATGCAGATCAGCAGCAGAATAATGATGGCCTTGGGCCATACGCTGGGATGCAGAACGTTGGGGTTCTTCAAATAGCTTTTGGGAACTTTGGCCTCCAGGACGTGCGTGAAGTACGTGTACCCCAGAAACACGAACAGGAAGACGTTACAAATCAGTTCAAACAAAGGATGTCAGCTCCTTTTTTCTCGTTTGAATCATGGGAAACCGTGGAAGAGGATCCTCTTCCACGGCCCATGCTGCGCGTCCTTCCGGATTATTTCAGATCGTCGTAGTCCTTTTCCAGGGTTTCCTGCTCAAACATATAGTCGCGCAGATCCTTGTATTCGCTCAGGCAGAAGGCCTGCAGCTCCTCGCCGGGGGCGGGAACCACGCGCTGGTCATAAGCGGCGCTCTTGATGAATTCCTGCCAGGTCGCGTCGCTGCGGCAGGCTTCCACGGCTTCGATGATCTTGTCGATAGCGCCCTGGGGCGTGCCCTTCTTGGCGAAAATGGCGCGCCAGGGACCGGCGTAGCTGTCGATGCCCAGTTCGGCGGTGCACTCGCAGTCGGGGCAAATATCAATGCGGTGCTCGCAGAAGATCAGCAGGGGGATGATGTCGCCGGATTCGATCAGGCCGCTCATGTCGTCATAGCCGCCCACAGCCAGGTCCACGTGGCCGCCGGCCAGGTCGCTGTTCACGGCGGAGCCGGAATCGTAGGTGACGGGGTTCAGGGCCAGGCCGTCGGTGGCGATCTCGAAGCACATGCCGTCCACGCCGGTGGCGGTCAGCATGGCCACGGACACTTCATAGGGATGCGCGGCGGCATAGTCCTTCAGGTCGGAGAAGGTCTTGATGCCATACTTTTCCATCTGCTTGGCAGAGCCGGCCAGCATGTTGATGGAGTGCACCAGAATCACTTCGCAGTCAAATTCATCCTTGAAGTTGAAGTCCATGTTGTCCATCATATCCTGGATGTACAGGGACTGGGTGCCCAGCAGGAAAGTATAGCCGTCGGCGGGCTCTTTGTAGGCGAACGTCGCGCCGGTCACGCCGCTGCCGCCGGTCTCGTTGCGGACGTCAACGGGCACGCCCAGATAGTTCTGGATCAGCGTGGCCATGGGACGGATCGTGCTGTCAGCGCCGCCGCCAAGGCCCCAGGGGCACACGATGGTGATGCCGCGTTCAAACTTCCATTCATCGGCGGAAGCAACGGTGCACAGGCTAATCAGCATCATCAAGGCGAGGAGCAGGGCAATGATTTTTTTCATGGTGGTTCCTCCTGAAATAATATTTCTTAAGCTGCCGGGCCTTGACCGTGCAAGCGCGCGGGCCGCTTTAAGATCGAACGGGGGATTTGCGCGGAGTTTTTGGGCGCGGAATATTTCTTCTGGATCGGGCTATTTTTATTATAGGTGATTTCTTTGAAAATTGCAAATACTTTTCTTCGTTTTTTGATTATTTTGGTGTATTTATTTCCAAATAAGGATCGTGCTCTGGAATTTTCTTCCTTTATTATGATAGATTACAGATACGGAGAAGCAGGAATTCATGTCCTCTTTCGTCGACGAATATAAGATATTATTCCTCAAGCGTCCGCCCAACGGCCGAATGCTCAAAGGCGCCAAGTTCCGTTTTTCGTGTATTTTCAAGGGATTCCGGCCGATGATTTGGGCGTTTCAGCCAGAAAAACAAAAGGAGAAGAAAACAATGAGAGCGAGCCTTGCCGATTCGGAGCGCCTTGCGGAGCTGGTCAAGCTCGTCTGGCCGGAACACTCTTTGGCCGAATTGGTAGAAATTATCAATGGCTATATCCTTTCGGACAGCTCCGCCGTTTTTTATGAGCGCGCGGACGGGCAAACGGCCGGCGCAGCGCTTTGCTGCCTGCGCCATGATTATGTGGAAGGATGCGATACCCGTCCCGTCGAGTATCTGGAAGGCGTCGGCGTTCGGGAAGCATACCGGCGTCGGGGCATCGCGAAGAA
>JAFXMP010000308.1 GCA_017530275.1 Clostridia bacterium
AACACCGGCTGGAACGGCACCGGCAAGCGCATCTCCATCAAGGACACCCGCGGCATCATCGACGCCATCCTGAACGGCGATATCCTGAACGCCCCCACCAAGAAGATCCCCTACTTCAACTTTGAAGTGCCCACCGCCCTGCCCGGCGTCGATCCCGCCATCCTCGATCCCCGGGACACCTACGCCGATAAGGCCGTCTGGGAAGAAAAGGCCAAGGATCTGGCCGGCCGCTTCATCAAGAACTTCGTCAAGTATGAAGGCAACGAAGCGGGCAAGGCCCTGGTCGCCGCCGGCCCCCAGCTGTGATTTGAAAATAGACTGGAGTACAAATTACCTGAACAATCAAAAAGCCCGTTTCTGCGGGCTTTTTGATTTATATAGGGAAACGTCCTCATAGCAGGCAGTTTATGAAAATCTATGAATCTTCATACATTTTGCGGTTTGTTCCTGAGTGAATGGAAAATGTCCAAGAAGTTTTTTGTCAGCCCAAGTGCGAAGAAATTTTTAAGAATTGTGACGATTATATTACAGAAATATTTCACAATTATAATGAAGAAACGGAAACAGGAACAGTGAAAAAGTACTAAAAAGTGGCCGCAAATATGCCACACAATGCTAAAACCCAATAATTTTTCAAAAAATTCAAAAAAATAGTTGAAAAAATGGAAGAAGTGAGGTATAATACTTTTGCCCTTGAATCAGGAGGGTCATAATGTATCGTTTCGGTATGCACGCAAAACGGGCGGGCAGGCCGGGGCGGGATGAACGGGAACATAATAACGTTAACTATAGGAGGTAATTCCCATGAACGACCATCGCGCAAGGTCGAGGGACCCGACTGTGCCGCAACACGGTTAGGAACAATCGATCAACGAAAACAAGAAGGTAATTACAGGAGGAATCAAGTGATGAAGAAACTTCTCACAATCGTAGCTCTGATGCTCGTGCTTTGTCTGAGCGTCAGCGCGGCACTCGCCTATACCTGGGAAGACCTGGATGATGATCAGAAGGCTAACATCCAGGAACAGGTAGAAGATTGGTTAGGTGAAGACGAACTGTTCGACTCTGCTAGAGTCACATTTACTGATCCCGGTCGGTATGAGTATACCGATGAAGACGGTTACGAGCTGCACGGCGGCTTCGGGCCCTGCGATGAACACGCCGATTGGGAGTATGAATACTTCTACAAGAACGGCAACAGCAAGATTTACATCGATGAAGATGAAATCAACGAGTTTGCCTGCAAGTACGACATCTGGGGCCAGCGGTATTGCCCGGTTTGCGGCTATCAGAAAGAAGCCCAGATCGTGCTTAACAAGCTCGACCATCAGTTCTTCAATGTGGGCTGGACCACGAAAGATCCTTCCAAGCTGGATCAGGATGACGAACTCGAAGCAGATGACATCGTGCTTGAAGCCGATGCCACTGCTGAGGAAATCAGCGATTACATTTGCAGCGGCGAACTGGCCAAGGGCAAGAAGCTGTACTTGGCTGCTCGTTGTGCCGTTTGCGGCACCTGGAAGACTGTAAAGACCCTGACCAGCAATGGCGGCCACCTGTGGGCCAGCACCGGCAAGTCCAATGAAACCATTGATGACGTTCTCGTATGGGCCAAGGTCGTAGAGAACCCCACCTGCATGGATAAGGGCTGGGCGGTTGATTACTGCACCATTTGCGGCGTATATGGCGACGGGTATGCCATCCCCACCGTTGCTCATTCCTACACCAAGAAGCATTATGATTTCAATGATCTGCCCAACTGCAAGAATGGCATGACCGCCACCTATGCGCTGGAATGCGAATACGGCTGCGGCAACTTTGAAGGCGGCATCACCAACTTTGCTAAGGCGAAGAAGTATACCGAAACCATGACCCCTGACGAAGCCATCAAGGCTGGCTTGGTACATGATGATTGGGCCAAGTTCTATTACGAAGAGGATTGGCTGTGGGCAGACGGTTGGTCCTATCGTGAAGAAGCTTACGACGCTGACGGACATTTCTATGTCGTTCTGTCTGACGCCTCGTGGAAAGCTTATCCCTGCGTTGCCAATCAGTCCGTGAAGCTGTCCTGCGTATGGTGCAGCAAGACCAAGATCGTCAGCACCAGCGGCAAGGAAGACAAGCCTATCTACACCAACATTGTAAGCGAAAAGTACATCGATTGCTACACTCTGCAGGTTGAATACCAGTGCGCTGGCTGCCTGGGCGAAGTACATGCGAACAAGAAGGAAACCATCAAGCTGACCGACGCTGACGAACGTGCGCATAAGCCTTACTGGGTCATCGACGGTGATAAGTATGTTGCTCCCACCTGCACAAAGGATGGCAGCACTACCTATTACTGCAGTCTGCATCCCACTGTCACCAAGACCGTGAAGGAACCTGCTACCGGCCACGCTTGGGGTCCCTACACTGTAAAGGAAAAGGGCGAGAACCGTACCGTCTACGAAGCTACCTGCCTCGTTTGCAAAGAAAAGCAGTATGTGACCATCTGGAATTGGGAAGATCCCGATGACACCGATGCTCAGTACTACTGGGTTGCTGGCAAAGAAGTGAAGGGCACCTGCGTTGCTGTGGGCTACATCCCCTACACTCTGTATGACGCCGATGGCAAGACCGATATTACCAAGAAAGTTTACACCACTTATGGCGATCATATCATGGAAGTTGTGAAGGAAGCGCACACCGCGCCTACCTGCACCGAACCCGGTATTGATCTGACCATCTGCGTGACCTGCACCAATTACAAGCCCATGACCGAAGCTGAAAAGGCTGACAAGAAGAAGGATGACAAGGATTGGGTTTGGACCATCGTTGACGACCTGACTGGCGGCAAGGTGTTCGAAGTGGTTACCACTCCCGCTACCGGCCATAAGGTTGAAACCTGGACCGAGAACGCCGAAGGCAAGCTGGAAGGCACCTGCACGGTGTGCAAGCAGAAGGTTACCAAGGATAAGGAACTGGGCGCTGCTGCTTACAAGCTGTCCGACGTGAAGTTCACCGGCAACATCCTGTCCGGTAAACTGGAGCATGTCGCTGGCACCAAGGAAGCTGACAAGATCAGCATCCGCGTGACCTTCTTCACTGCTGGCAACAACTACATGACCACCACCGCTACCATCTATGCTGATGGCACCTTCGAAGCTGAAGGCGCTGGTGATATCGAAGCCATCACCCTGGTTGCCTATGCCACCGATAAGGTTGTGAACCCCGCTGACGTAGCCACCCTGACCAAGCTGGATGCGAAGGAAATCATCGTCAAGTAATTGACAGCAAAGCAACCTTCATTGCGCAAGCGATGAAACAATGACACATCATTGGGCAGCAGTTTGTGGGCAAACAATGAGCGCCTTTGGACAGCTTACATGCTTCCCGCAAACCGCTGCCCTTTGATTTGTCAAGTCAGAGTTCTTCAATGCGAAAGTTTGGAGGAAAACGATGAAAAAAATTGCGTGTCTTTTGCTCGCGGCGATCCTTGTTATTGCTGTGGGCACGGCATTAGCGGATGGGATATCGGTTTCTGCCAGCTACGATAATGGCACTCTCACGGTATCTACTACCGCGTCCGGCTATTTCACGATCAGCGTAGATGGCACGGGCACCCGGCGGTCGCTGACCCCCAGCGTACCTTCCCTTTCCTTTAGCTATCCTCTGGAAGACGGCATTCACACCGTTACCATCGAGTCCGATGTGATTGGCAGCGCTTCCACCAGCCTGCGCGTAGGCGCTGCACCTACCGTTGCGCCCAGCGTGGATCCTACTGTCGCCCCTTCCACTGACCCCACCGTTGAACCCACTGTGGCCCCCACCGTGGCCCCCACCGTGGAACCCACTGCAGCACCCGTCGGCCCCGTGAAGATCAGCGGCACGCCCTCCTATCAGAACGGCGTCATCTACTTCACTGTCAGCGGTCTGACCGGCTATCGCGCTGAAGTATGGCTTGATGGTTCCGCTACCGGCAAGTCTGTCGGCAACGGCTCCCAGACCCTGAGCAAGCGTCTGGAAGAAGGCACCCATACCCTGACCGTCGTCTATCTGGACGAACAGGACAGCAAGACCTTCACCGTGAAGGCTACCACGCCCACCATCACCGGCAGCTACACCAAGGCTGGCGTGATCGAATTCACCGTGTCCAACCTGAACACCAACAGCGAAATCTGGCTGGATGGCAATGCCACCGGAAAGGCTGTGGATAAGGATGGTTCTTACACGCTGAACAAGACCCTCGAATGCGAAACCACTCACACCCTGACGGTATATGATCCTTACAACAACCTGAGCGGCAGCTGCACCATTAAGGTGAATCATCAGATCGTTGAAGTGGCCGCTAAGGATCCCACCTGCACCGAAGACGGCAACACCTACGGCAAGAAGTGCGCGCTGTGCGGCAAGGTTTGGGACGAATCCACTGCGATCCCTGCTCTCGGACATGATGTTGTGACCGTGCCCGGTTACGAAGCCACCTGCAAGAAGGCCGGCTTGACCGATGGCGAGAAGTGCTCTCGCTGCGGCACCGTGCTCAAGGAACAGGCCGAGATCCCCGCGCTTGGACATCACTACGTAGTGGTTGAACGCACCGCTGAAAAGGTTGTGTACAAGTGCTCTCGCTGCGGCGATACCTTCACCGAGAAGAAGGCTGTTGCCAAGGAAACCAAGAACGCCTATGGCGCCATCGTGAAGGATGCTAAGCTGGTGGATGTGGACTATAACGCCACCGCCGACATGCTGGATCAGAAGTGCCTGGTGATCACGGCTGACCTGACCTGCAAGCCCGACCTGACCACTGAACTGGGCCTGTACCTGGACGAAGCTCTGATCGCTCAGCTGATCAAGGAAGGCTATGCCACCGTGAAGTTCGTGAACGGCGATGCTACCATCGTGATCACGCTCGCGGATATCAAGCCCGACTGGTTCACCACCACTGACGCGATCTGGTTCTATGTGTTCTCTACCGATCCCGCTGCTGAAAACGGCACGCTGGTGAAGGTGGAAGCTCAGATCTCCGGTACCGAAAAGATCGAAGCCAATGAATTCTCCGGTGTTGTTCTCAAGACCGCGAAGGGTGACCTGGCTGTGACCGCTAACGGCATCTATTGAGAATGAGCAATGACGCGGAGGGCATCCCCCGCGCCGGATAAAAGGGGGGCTGCTGTTACGGCGGCCCCCCTCTTGCAAAGAAAACTTGTAATCATTTCCAACCCCTGAAAACGGCAGGAAAAAGAAAAATCAGGAGGAATATATACAATGAAAAAGTTGATTTCCCTGGCTTTGGCCGCTGTACTGCTGGTTTCCATTTTCGGCATCGCTCTGGCGGATGAAACCGAAGCTACTTCCTACAAAATTACGGATTACAGCTATGATGGCGAATTCGTAAGCGGCAAAGTAGTAGTATCTGGCGCCCCGCTTGAGGAAGGAAAGCGAGTGAACGTTCGCGCTACCTTTTTCCTGGAAGGCAACAACTATATGAGCACTACCGGCCAGATTGACGAAGATGGTACGTTTTCGATCACTGCAAGCGGAAGCATTGAGCATATCACGTTGGTGGTGTTCACTTTCGTAAGGCTGTCTGATAAAACCAGCCATACCAAATACTCCGAATCAGCCGTTGGGTTTGACGTGAAGCTCTAAGCGTTCCCAATCATATCAGGGAAAAAGCATTTGGGAGGGAAAAATGAAGAAAATCGCATGTTTCTTGCTGACAGTCATCATGATGGCTGCTATCGCTGTTCCGGCTCTAGCCGCGGATGTCTCCGCCAGCTACGATCATGGAAAACTGACTGTTTCCACTACTGCCGAAGGCTGGTTCCGTATCATTGTTGACGGTGTGGGCACGATGCGTTCTCTTACGCCCAGGGTGCCTGCCATCACGATTGACTATGAATTGACCGATGGAGAACATCGTGTGGGGATTTCTTCTGACGTTGCGGGCGGCGGTACCGTTACCATCAAAGTGGTCAATGGTGTTTCCACAAACGGAAGCGATAGCGGCAATCAACCCGCATCGGACCCGATTGCGCCTGTTGCGCATGATACGCATACGCCAGTTGAAATCTCAGCCAAAGAGCCTACCTGCACGCAAACCGGCCTGACTGCCGGGGAGAAGTGCTGGGAAGGCGGCGAAATCCTCAAAGCGCAGGAAATCATTCCCGCTCTTGGACATCGCTTCGCGATGGCAGGCAAAAACGGCGATACCATTTCCTACAAGTGCGTACGCTGCGACGCGACAATGAAAGCCAAGGTAACGGACGCCGTACAGAATCGTTTGGGAAACATTGTTACAGACAGCGAAGGCCAGCCGCTTAGCTATACGGCGGGCAAAAAACAGGCGGACGATAAGGTGATGGTGATCACCGTGGAAAAGCCTGCGGGCGAAGCCACCCTGACCCTGGATACCAGCCTGATCGTGCAGCTGTTCCGGGAAGACTGCAACAGTGTTGAATTCGTAAACGGAAAGGCTGACTTGGTCATTCCGCTGAACAGCATCACAAAGACCTGGTTCAGCACCGAAGAAGCCGTTACCGCCTATCTGTTCACCACGAATCCCGAAGCGGAGACGGCGCTCCGCGTGGAAGGCCTGACCAACAGCGGAAAGATCGAAGCGTCCCAGGACACCGGTCTTGCGCTGAAATAATCCATCATGCTAAAATGGGAGCCGCTTTTGAGCGGCTCCTTTTCATAACTAACTTTATAAAGCTATACAAAAACTGTATCTGTTCAGTCGTAGATCTAAAGGACACTTTCAGTTCGTGTGGAGTTTGGAGGGTGGAGGGTGGAGTTATGAATTGTCTGTCACTTTTGAATAGTAACTTGCAGGATAAACTGCGAATCACTATATATACCTCCACCCTCCACTCTCCACCCTCCAAACTCACTTAAAGTGTCCAATACTGTCCATGAATGAACAATTACCAAAAACTAAAGATATAAAAAAGGAAAAAAGTCAAATACCCCCTATGGTTTTCTTGGAAGGGGGTCTGGGGGAAATCATTCTTTGACCTTTAAAGAATGGTTTCCCCCAGAAAACTTCTCCGGTTTCTCCGCTTACCAGCTTCCCCGGGCGTTGGCCATGGCCTGGGTCAGGTTGGCCATTGCGGCGGCCAGGGTGCTGCTGGACGGGCTGCTGTTGATCACAGAGGCTAATTGCGCGATGGCCTGATACAAACCCGCGTAGCCGGGCTGATCCTCGGGCGTGGAAGCCAGCTGGCTTTGGGCCTGGGAAAGCAGGCGCTGGGCGTCAGGCAGCAGGGTGTTATCGATAATGGTCTGCTCGTAGCTGTAGGAATAAGACTGATGCATCGTGCAGGTGCGGGCTTGCAGCAGTTGGGCGTTGGTATTGCCGTCTGTGGTGAGCCGCATCGCCGCGTATTCGCCCAGGTAATCGGTGAGCACCGAGGCGTAGGCGGAATTGGTGAACTCATACAGGGGATGGCCGATGGGCAGGATCACCACGCCTTTGGAAGAATGGCTGGGGCAGTAGGCGGTTGCCAGCATGCCGGTTTGGTCGCACACGTCCAGTGAATAGTGCATTTGGCAGGATACTGTGGGCGCGCTGCCTGCTGGCCAGTAGTCGGTGGTGGTGCCGTAGCCCATTACGTCGTGACGGCAGGCTTCGGTGGCAAGCTGGCCGGATACGTTGCAGGTGGTCACCCGCACCAGGCCGTAGTCGGAAGCGCTGCCCTCCATGATATCCCGGTTGGAAAGGTTTTTGTGAATGGGCTGCATGAACGCCTTCCATAGCTTGGCCGCGCTGTTGCCGCCCGTGGTTTTGGAGGAAAGGGCTTTGTAGTTGTCATGGCCGATCCACACCGTTCCACAGTACCAGCCGGTGAGCCCGGCGAAGAATACGCCCTTCTGGTCCGAATTGGTGCCCGTTTTCCCGGCCACCGTCTGCCCGGACAGCTTGGCCGCGGTGCCGGTGCCGGAGGAAACCACGTCCTTCATCATGTCCACCGTCAGCCAGGCGGTGGAAGGCTGGAATACCTGGCGGCGCACCTGATTGGCGTGGGCGTCGTAAATGATGTTTTTGTTGCTGTCTGCGATGCCCAGGAAACTGATGGGACTTTGGTACACGCCGCCGTTGCCCAGCACGCCGAAAGCCACTGCCATTTCCACCGGCGAAATGCCGCTGGAGCCCAGGGCCAGGCCGAAGGGCGTGCGGTTCATATGCTCTTCCGATACGCCTAAGCGCAGCAGATAATCAGCGGACCGATCCACGCCCACGAAATTCATCAAAGCGTAGGCGGCGGCGGTGTTGTCGCTGCGGGTGATGGCGGTGCGGATGGTTTCAGGGCCCCGGTAGGAGGAGCCGCCGTAGTTCTGGGGCCAGGTATCCTTGCCGTCGCTGCCTGTCCAGCCCTTGATGGGAAGGGGCATGTTATACAGGATGGTGCCCGCCCCGGCCCCCATTTCAATGGCAGGCGCATATACCGCGATGGGCTTGATGGACGACCCCACCGGCATATTCATATCGCAAGCCCGGTTCAGAGTTTTTCGTTTCGTTGGGGCGGTACGGCTGCCCACGATGGCTTTCAGTTCCCCGGTCCGGTAATCCAGCACCACGGCCGCCGCCTGGGGCTGGATGATTTCGTCGTAGGTGCCGTCCGAATTCCGGGCCCGGTATACCTTGTCCGATGGGTCGCGGAGGGCGGGATAGTCGCTCCAGTTTTGAAGCGTCTGTTCTACGTTGGTTTGAATGTCCGTGTCCAGCGCCAGGTATACGTGGTAGCCGCCGGTGCGCAGTTCGTTTTCCATTTTGGAACGGTTTGCGGAGGTGTCCTCCAGCCCTTTGATGGAAAGCAGGGTCTTGACCACGTCCCGGATGGCGTATTCCACGTAATGGGCGTAAGGGTACAAAGCGGTGGAGGAAGGGGATTTTTCCAGTACGGAAGCGGTGGAGGGATTTAATGCGTCGATGTACTCATCATAGGAAATGAACTGGTTTTCGTACATGCAGCGCAGCACGTAATCCGTGCGGTCGTTGGTGATCTTCCGGTAATCGGTGGTGTCGCTCTGGCGGGTGTAAAAATTCCGGCGGGGATTGTAGTAATAAGGGTTGTTGGTCATGCCTGCCAACATGGCGCATTCCCGAAGGGAAAGGTCGTTCAGGTTATCCTTGCCGAAGTAGTTGTAGACGGCCACCTTCACGCCGTAATAATCTTCGCCTAAGTAAATGGTGTTCAGGTAGGCTTCCAGAATTTCGCTTTTGGTATACCGGGTTTCCAACTGCATGGCCAGGTACGCTTCCTGAATCTTGCGTTTGTAGGATTGCTCGCTGGACAGTAGGGTGTTCTTGATCAACTGCTGGGTGATGGTGGAGCCGCCCTGCTGGCTGCCGGTAACGAAATTGGCCACGAACGCGCCTACGATGCGCTTTACGTCCACGCCGTTATGGGTGTAGAACCGGGCGTCCTCCACCGCCACAAAGGCGTGCTGCAAGGTCAGGGGCATGGTATCAATGGATACCATAATGCGGTTTTCCGTGCCCTTGTAATCGGTGATCAGGTTGCCGTTGGCGTCGTAAATGAAGGAGGTCTGGGCCTGATCGTCGATAGCGGCAAGGTCCAGGGTGGGGGCCGTTTCCATATACGCTTTCGCCACGCCCACCAGTGCGCCCGCTCCCGCCAGGCTGAGGATCAGCACCAGCAGGATCAGCATGCGGAAGGAATTGACCATCACCGCCAAAATGAAGGAAGGCTTGCGGGTGCGGGGCTTCAATATGGTGCGTTTTAAGGGCTTTTCCTCGATGGGCGGCAATTCTTCGCCCAGCCAGCTGTCCGTGGGCGCATACGCCGCGCTTTCCTGGGGATCGGGCCAGCCATCCTGATAGGCTTCATCGTAAATCACTTCGCCGTCGTCCGCAGGCGCATCCTGCCAGGAAGCGTCCGAATAGGTTTCGGCTTCCTGCCGCTGGGGCGTATCACTTGCGTCCGGCTGATACATGTTTTCGTTCACAGCATGTTCTCCTTAAAACACTCTATCAAAATGATTATATCATGAAAAGGGGAAGTTGTAAAATCCTCGCAAAGATAGAACGAAAGAAAGCGCGGTTTCCCTGCACTGGAGCAGGCGTTATCCCATTGGATCGAGTTTTTTTCATTTACCGCTTGCCGGCACAGGGGGAAAGGGATATAATAAATGCAGCTTGATTTCCACGTATAAGAAAGGATGATGCTCCATGCAGAAAACGCCGATCACCCAGGAACAGTTAAAAGCCTGGTCGGACCATTACAACGCTTCCGACGCCCGTCAGATCGCTACCCTGGCCTTATCGAAAGCCAGCGTGAACGACGCGGCGTATTCTCCCGCCTCCGCCTTTGCCATGCGGCACAAGTTTTCTATCGAAATCCCCACCCTGCCGGTGACCAACCAGAAGCACAGCGGGCGCTGCTGGCTGTTCGCCGCCGCCAACGTACTGCGCGAACGCATCGCGCAGCGCCTGAATTTGGAAGACTTTGAGCTTTCTCAAAGCTACCTGGCCTTCTGGGACAAATTCGAGCGGGCCAACTATTTCCTGGAAAGCATCCTGGAAACGGCCTCCCTGCCCACGGACGACCGCACCGTATCCTTTATTCTTCAGACCGGCGTGCACGACGGCGGACAGTGGGATATGTTTGCCAACATCGTGCGCAAATACGGCGTGGTGCCCAAGGACGTGTTCGACGAAACCTTCCAGTCCTCCAACACCGGCAGCATGAACCACTTTTTGAACCGCAATCTGAAAATCTGCGCGGCCAAGCTGCGGAAAATGGTCGCCGCTGGAAAAAGCGAAGCGGACATCCAGGCGGAAAAAGCCGCCATGCTGGATAAGATCTACGGCTTCCTGTGCGCCTGCTACACCGAGCCGCCCAAGACCTTTGATTTCTCCTATGTGGACAAGGATAAGCAGTATCATGAGGAGAAAGGCTTCACGCCCCAGAGCTTCTGCGAAAAGTACGTGGGCTCCCTGCTGGACGATATCGTGAGCGTGATCAATGCCCCTACTCAGGACAAGCCCTGGCACAAAACCTTCACAATCAAAATGCTGGGCAATGTGGTAGGCGGCAAAGACGTGAAGCACCTGAATATCACCATGGATGAAATGAAGGAGGCCATCATCCGTCAGCTACAGGCGGGCAAGGTGGTCTGGTTCGGCAGCGACGTGGGCAAGTTCGGCGACCGGGACAAGGGCATTTGGGACGATCAGAGTTACGGCGTGGAGCTGCTCACGGGGCTTGACCTGTCCATTTCCAAGGAAGACAGCCTGGACTACGGCTTTGCCGCCATGAACCACGCCATGGTGATCACCGGCGTGAATTTAGAGGATGGCAAACCTACCCGCTGGAAGATCGAAAACAGCTGGGGCGACGAGCACGGAGCCAAGGGCTATTACATCTGCTCCGATACATGGTTTGACGATTATGTGTTCCAGGCAGCCATCGAAAAGGAATACCTGGGCGAGCTGGCGGAGTACGCCAAGCAGGACCCCATTGCCCTGGAGCCCTGGGACCCCATGGGCACTTTGGCGGAATAAAAAACAATTCTCAATCAAAGACTGGGCTTTCAAACGCCCGGTCTTTTTCTTGACTTGCTTTCCTGAATGATTTATAATTTTCCTGTCAGAAAATGCGGAAATATTAAGAATAGAATCCTCTTTCTCTCCGGCCGCCAACCGCCCGAAAGGAGTGCGCATCCATGAAATTCCCCCGGGAACGTAAGGAAGATAATCCAGTGGTGGCAATCTGCTACGATTTTGATAAAACCCTTTCCCCGGCTGATATGCAAGCCCAGGGCTTCATTCAGTCCGTGGGTTTTGACGTGGAACAGTTCTGGGAGGAATCCGACGCCTTCGCCCTGTCCCACGATATGGACCAGAATTTGGCTTACATGCATAAAATGGTGCGGGAAGCGGAGGGCCGCTTTGTGTTCAGCCGGGCCGCCCTGATGGATTATGGAGCCAAGGTGGCCCTGTTTCCGGGCGTGAACGAATGGTTTGACCGGCTGCGCCTGTTCGGGGAGCAGCACGGCGTGATGGTGGAGCACTATATTATTTCCTCCGGCCTCAAGGAAATGATCGAGGGCACCGAACCGGCCCAGAACGGCGCGTTCAAAAAAATCTACGCCAGCTCCTTCTGCTACAACGATCGGGGCATCGCCATATGGCCCGCCCAGGTGATCAATTTCACCAACAAGACCCAGTTCCTGTTCCGCATCGAAAAGGGCGTGCTGGACGTGAACGACCCCGGGGTGAACGAATTCTTCCCACCGGAACAACTGCGGGTGCCTTTCCGGAACATGATCTATATTGGGGACAGCGATACGGATATCCCCTGCATGAAGCTGGTGAACACCTATGGCGGTTTCTCCGTCGGCGTGTACAACCCTGATAATGGCAGCCGTGAAAAGGTATACCGGATGATGCGGGAAAACCGCATCCGGTATTTCGCGCCAGCGGATTACCAGGAAAACTCCGGGCTGGACAATCTGATCAAGGATATCTTGCTGTGCGTTGCCGCCCGGGAACGGGTGGAAAACGCGCATAACGAAGCGGCGCGGGAAATCCAGTCGGCCCGGAACGGGGAAACAGTCATGCCATAATGCCTATGGAATTCAAATCACATTTGGAGGAAAACGACGATGGAAAAAACAGACGCGATCATCGTACTGGGCCACCGGCTACTGCCGGGCAATCTGCCTTCGGATGATTTGAAGCGGCGCATCGACAAGGCGGTGGAGGTGTGGCGGGAAACGGGCGCGCCCCTCATCATGCCCTGCGGCGGATTGACTTACGAACGCCAGCGCACGGAAGCGGAGGTCATGAAAGAAATGCTCATGGAGCGCGGCGTGCCGGAGGACATCATCCGTTTGGAGGATCAATCCCGCATCACCCTGGAAAACATGCTGAACGCTTATGACCTGCTGGGACCGGACAAGCGGGTGGCGGTGGTGAGCAGCGATTACCACATGGACATGGCTCTGAACGACTGCCGGGCTGTGGGCCTGAACGCCTACGGCGTGGGCGCGGAAACGCCGGATATCGCCTATCGGGACGAAATGCGCGCCGAGCTGAACGGTTTTGAAAGGAAGCTGGACGAGCTGCGCGCCCAGGGCATGACCAACCGGCAGATCATCGATCAGTTCATGGAACGGGCGGCGGAAGCGCATAAAAAGGGCGTGAAGTTAGAGGACGAATTGCATAAGCGCGGATGACGATCCACCGGGAAGAACTGGAAGGAAAGGAAAACGCATTGCAAATTCTGCGAAATATAAACCTGATTGCCGATACATCGGAAGAAAAGCTGCCGAATTTCGATCCGGCTTTTCCCTGTGTCACCAGTCAGGCGGAGCTGCATTCCTATCCGGGGGCCATCCTGCCTTGGCATTGGCATCCCACTGCCGAGCTGTTCTATGTGGCGGAAGGGGCGCTGACCTACCATATCCCTGGCGGCAATTTCCTTTTCACCCGTGGAATGGGCGGTCTGCTGCTGCCCGAGATGATCCACAAAACCACGTGGGACAGGCAGGCCAGCGTTGTGCAGCGGCTTCATTTGTTCTACCCTTCCCTCCTGTTCGGGGAAGCAGGCGCTCGCATGGAACAAAAATACGTTCGGCCCATGCTGAATGCCTCGCCCCTGATATCGCTGAATCCCCGACAGGAAAATCATGTCTCCGCGCTTTCTCTGCTGGAAGCCTCTTTTGGCCTGAACGAAAATGATTATCAATATGAATTCCGGCTGCGGGAAGCACTATGCGAGATCTGGCTTCGGCTGCTGGAAATACGCGGGCAAAACGAACCTAATACCGTGCTTTCCCCCACCGACTCCCGCATGAAAAACATGCTGACTTTTATTCACGCCCATATTTCGGAAAAGCTGACGGTGCAGGCCATCGCAGGCGCTGCTTTTGTCAGCGCCCGCGCGTGCTACCGAATGTTCCGGGACGCGCTGGGAACCACACCCAACGCGTATATCACCTCCTGCCGTATCCGAAACGCCTGCGTGCTGCTGAACCGGGACAAACTGTCCGTTACCGAAGCCGCCCAGCGCTGCGGGTTTGAGGACAGCGGCTATTTCGGCAGGGTTTTCCGGGAATATACCGGTCTTTCTCCCAGTGAATTCAAAAAAATGGCACAATAATCCGAATTGCTGGCAGTTTTTTCATGGCGTAGGCCTTCTCCCTCCTGTTATGATAGCGTCAAGCGAAGGAACAGGAGGGATTTTTTTCATGCTGATTGCAGTGGTAATCTTGATTCTGGCGGGCGTCGTATGCTTTCTTGGGCAATGCCTGCTTTCCTTCAAAACCGCAAAATTGCTTGACGCATACATTGTCCATGCTTTGGATGCAATCCAACCCCCAACATGCGGAGAGAGGAGGGCTTGATCATGTCCTTCCTCGTGCCTGGATTCATCCTGGCGGGCATTGCCTGCTATACCGGACAGGTTTTTTCAACCGGCTCTATTCCGTTTCCCATCCGGCGGACGCCGCCCTCGCCTGTCCGGTGTTCAATCTGCCGTACGGCGTGATCACTGCCGCCGCTATCGCCATCAATTTGCTGATGCTCACCCTGGCCTATGTCCCCGCCGCCATCCTCTTTCCCATCGAAGCGGGAGGCATCCTGATCGTCAGCGCATTCCTCAGCCGCGGCATTCTGAAAGAACCCATCGGCAAACTGCGTTTGTTCAGTATTCTGATTGCCGCTGTCAGCTTGGTCCTGACGAATCTGTAAACACATGAAATCTATTCAGGAGATCGATCCAATCCTGCATATCGAAAGCCGCAGTGCTTCTGTTTTCATCACGAAGCTGAACGGTTGCAGCGCGCGAAAAAAAGGAGCGGTCCGAAGACCGCCCCAAGGTTTTGCGTATTGATGGATTACAGGCCCAGCGCCTTGATCTGTTCGTTGATCAGATCCAGGTATTCATCCACGCCCAGTTCGTTGAAGCCAGCCACATATTCGTCCCAATCGGCGTCTACGTTCTTTTCGCCAGTGATGAACTTGGCGGCCCATTCACCCAGGTAGGTGTCGAAGTCGGTGGTCATAGCGGACACTTCGCTGGCAACATCGGAATCGAACACGAAGGGAGCCCACACGGCGCCGCCCAGCTTATCGGGGGTGTAGTTGATCAGGCCCGCAGCGGATTCGACAGAAACCGGCCAGGTCTCGCCGCCCTTGAACAGCTCGTTGGTGGCGCAGGAGGGGTTGCCGCCGCCGGCCCAGGTGCACCAGGCGGACTGAACGGCTTCAAAGTTGCGGCCTTCGGGATCGTTGAGGATCTTGTCGGTCAGGGCATAGGTATCGGTGGCGGCGTCATAGGTGTAGCTTTCGCCCTCTTCGCCCATGAAGTAGGCCACGATGCCTTCAACGGAATAGAAGTAGTCGATCCACTTGGCCAGGATCGGGCGGTATTCTTCGGGGCACTTGTAGGTGATGCTGAAGCTGGAAGAAGAAGTGGCGGGCATGGAGTAGGCGTTCCAGCCCTTTTCGCCGTTGAAGCCTTCCAGGGGCTCAGTCATGGGCACGGTCAGCGCTTCATACTTGGAGCCGGAAACGGGGCTGTTGTTCACGAAGATGTAAGTCAGGGCCTTGCCGCTCTGGCACTTTTCAATTTCGCCGGCGAAGTCGGAGGTGTTCTTGGCGAAGGTGTCGGGGTCGATCAGGCCTTCCTGGAACAGCTGGCCGTAGTAGCGGAGCAGTTCCTTGTAGCCGTCGGCGGTGTGCCAGAACCGGGCGGTGCCGTCCGCATTCTGGTCAGCCCAGTAGTTGGAGGAGCCGCGGTTCATCACGTCGAAGGAACCGGTGAGGATGTATTCCAGTTCTTCCCATTCAGACATGGTCAGGGGCAGGGTGACGGTGCTGGGATCATTGTCATAGTCCCAATCCTTGATCTTGGCCAGGTAGTCATGGAATTCCTGCAGGGTGGCCGGGGGATTTTCAAGGCCGGCGTAGTCCAGCACTTCGCGGTTGAAGAAGAAGCGGTCGCCCATACGGATGGCGTAACCGGTCAGGATGTAGGGGCAGCCATAGATGCAGCCGTCAGCCTGGGTGATGGCGGCGCGGGCGGTGGGATAGGCGTCCAGCCAATACTGGAAGTTGGGCATGATGTCGGCGTACTGGTTCAGGTCCACCAGGATGCCTTCACCGCCGTACTGGGCCTGCTGCGTGGAGGTGATGTTCATTTTGAACAGCACGTCCGGCATGGTTTCGGGAGCGCCGAACAGCAGATTCAGCTTGGTAGCGCGGTCAGACTGGGGAACGGGGGTAAAGTCCATATGCACGTTGGTCAGTTCTTCCAGCTGCTGCCAGAACCAAACGGTGGTCCAGTCCGCCGGCATAACGTCGGTGTATCTGTGCACCATGGAGATGTTGATCTTCTCATCCGTGAGGGGGAAGATGGACATGTCCTGGTTCGGGCCTTCCACAGCCAGAGCGGGGACGCACGTTGCCAGCATCACGACGGCCAGCAGCAGCGCAACGAGGGTTCTTTTCATGGGGTTACCTCCTTCATATTTTTAGGGCTTCTGCCCTTAGGAACAGAGTGAGTTAGGGGGGTTCACTTCGTTTTACCCCTTAACAGATCCGATCATGACGCCCTTGACGAAGTAGCGCTGAATGAAGGGATAGATCACCAACATGGGGATGGAAGCCAGCACGCAGATGGCGTATTTGATGGTTTCGGCGCGCATGGCGCGGCGGGCCATATCGGAGGAGTCACCGCCGTCCACGGCGGACAGGTCGGCGTTGACCAGGATCTGGCGCAGGAACAGCTGCAGGGGCCATTTGTTCTTATCGGACAGGTAAATCAGGGCGGTAAAGTAGCTGTTCCAAATGCCCACGCCGTAGTACAAGCCGATCACGCAAATCACCGGGATGGACAGGGGAAGGATGATGGAGATCAGCGTCCTTAACGGGGAACAGCCGTCTATTTCCGCCGCCTCCTGCAATTCAAAAGGAATGGAGGACATGAAGAACGTTCGCATGATGATCATGTTGTAGGTGGATACGCCGCCCACAAAGATGACCGCCCACCAGCTGTTGCCTAATCCCAGCGTTCTGGTCACCAGCAGATAGGTGGGGATCAGGCCGCCGCCAAAGAACATGGGAATGGTGCAGTACATCATGATGCCGTTGCGTCCCCATAGATCGCGGCGGGACAGGGGATAAGCGCACAGAATGGTCAAAAACAGGTAAATCGCCGTGCCGATGATCAGCAGCAGGAAGGAATTCTTATAACCCAGCATCAGATCGCCGTTTTTGAAGCATTCGGCGTAGTTCTCCAGCGTCACGTCGGAGGGCAGGAAAATCACCTTGCCGCCGATAACGGCTTTGGCGTCTGAGAAGGAGGCGATGACCACAAAGTACAGGGGATAAATGATGGTGAAGGTCAGCACCGCCAGCAGGATGATGACGACGGTTTCAAACACGATGTCGCTTGTGGACTGGCGGGAATGGCGCTTGCGCCGGGCCATTGCTTTTGCTTCCTGAGACATATGCTTATCCTCCTTTCTTACCACAGCTGCACGTCGCTGACCTTGCGGGCGACAGCGTTCACGATGATCAGCATAGCGCAGTTGACCAGCGAGTTGAACAGGCCGATGGCGGTGGACATCTCAAACTGGTTGGAGGACAAAAGTGAGATACGGTAAACGTAGGTGGAAATAACGTCGGACACGGCCATGTTCAGGTTGTTCTGCATCAGATACACTTTTTCAAACCCGACGGACAGGATATGGCCGGAATTGAGGATCAGCATGATCACTACGGTAGGCATGATGCAGGGCAGGTTGATGTACCACATGCACTGGTAGCGGTTCGCGCCGTCGATATAGGCGCTTTCATGCAGCTGCGGATCCACGCCCGCCAGGGCGGCGATGTAAATGATGGAATCCCAGCCCATGTTCTGCCAGATGCCGGAACCCACATACAGCCCGCGGAACAGGGAAGGCACCTGCATCCAGTTGTCCGCCGTGCCTCCCAACGCCACAATCAGTTTATTGACGATCCCATAATAGCGGTTGGTGAAGCATGTAAGCATGCCCACCAGCACCACGGTGGACAGGAAATGGGGAATGTAGGTGATGTTCTGCACAAATTTCTGGAAGAATTTGTTGCGCACCTCGTTGAGCAGCAGGGCCAAAAGAATCGGCAGCGGGAAGCCCAGGATCAGGGACAGGAAGCTCAGGATGAAAGTGTTGCCGATGGTTCTGCCAAAGTACGGCGAATTATAGTACTTCATGAACCACTTGTACCAGGGATCGGCCCAGGGGCTGCCATAAATGCCCTGGAGCGCCTTATACTTTTTGAAACCCAGAATCACGCCGGGCATGGGCATATAGCAGAAGATAAAGTACCAGGCCAGCGGTAAAATCAGCATCACATAGAACTGCCAGTTCTTGTTGATGCGCCGCTGGCGGATCCAATGCATGAATCCAGATCTTTTGTACCCTGTGACGGCCGTTTTCGGTGCGCTCATGATGCAACCATCTCCATGCTCAGTATTGTGGTTCCAAGTGTCAACACAGAAAAACTTTGCCCTTTTATCAAGAACAAATTTTTGAAAAATGTGTTGTTTGAGCAAACAAACAACGGATAAAACTGAAAAACAGCGCTCTCTTTCTTTCTGTGATATTATATCAGATGACAAACCGGAATGCAACCCCATTTTTACATTTTGGTTTGTTCCATACCGTTTTTATCATTTATTGCGGCATTTTGCGCTCGTTTCCTAAAGAATCCGTCCGCCGGGTGAAGCGCGGAAGAAAACTATCGACATTTCCGCGGTTCCGATATATAATAGAAAAACAAAGCGAATCCTGTCAAAAAAATCAAATCCAGAGGTGAAACACATGAACGTTGGCATCATCATCCGCCATTGCGGCGGCGAAGAAATGCGCAAAGGCTTTGCAGATGCGGCGGCCAGGGGCTTCCGCCACTGTCAGCTGGTGAGCTGGGACCCGCAATACTGGACAGAGCAAAACGCGGAAGAAGTGAAAGCCTTCACCCAGGAATACGGGATCGAAATCACCGCGTTCTGGTGCGGCTGGGAAGGACCGCGTTTCTGGAACTTTACCGAAGGCCCGGAAACCCTGGGCATCGTGCCCGTGGCATACCGCGCCGTCAGGGTGCAGAATTTGCTGGACGGCGCGGCATACGCCCGCTCTTTGGGCATCCGGGACGTGGTTACCCATATGGGCTTCATTCCCGAGAACATGTCCGATCCCGCGTGGCCCGGCGTGGTGGCAGCTATCAAGGCTGTGGCGCGGGACCTGAAACGGCACGGCCAGAACCTGCTGTTTGAAACCGGCCAGGAAACGCCGGTGGTGCTGCTGCGGGTGATCGAAGCGGTCAACACCGGCAACCTCTTCGTGAACCTGGACCCCGCTAACCTGATCCTCTACGGCAAAGCCAATCCCGTGGAGGCCCTGGACGTGATCGGCGATTACGTGCGCGGCGTGCACGCCAAGGACGGCTTCTATCCCACCAACGGCCGGGAACTGGGGAATGAAGTGAAGGTAGGCGCGGGCAAAGTGAATTTTCCCCTGTTCCTGCGCACCCTGAAAGCTCACGGATACGACGGCAGCCTGACCATCGAGCGGGAAATCGAAGGCGACGAACAGATCAGGGATATCCTGGAAACCCAAACGTACCTGAATGAATTGATCCGTCAAATGTAAAAAACGGAGGCAAAGCGGCATGAACCTGAATTTGGCGGCGGAAAACAGCCGCCGGGGAAGCTACACCAGAGGAGACCTAAAGGGCGATATCCTGCTGGGCCAGTATTCCTATGCGGACGTAAGCGCGGTGATTGCCCCGTTCCTGGTCATGGCCAAAGACGCATGGGCCGATTCCGCCCGGGAAATGGGTTGGATCACCCAAGCGCAGGCCGCCGCGTACACGGAAAGCCTCAATCAGCTTTTGTCCCGGTTCGTCAAGGACATGGAAACGCCCTTTGAAGCCATCTATGACGCCGTGTGCGGTCTCAGGCAGGAAACGTTTGGCGCGGAGACCCTGAAAAGCGTTTTCCTGAATAAGGCGCGGGAACCGGACGCCAGCCTTGCGCCTATGGACATCGACCAGGAGGACAGTGGCAGGGGCCTTTTGCGCGCCTGCCGCCATGTGATTTTTGTGCTGCACGACCCGGCGCTGTTTGCCTGGATGCGGGCGGATATGGCTTTTGCCCGGGAACAAGGCGCGCATGTGCATATTGCCTGCGGCAACGCGGATAACTTTGCTTTTCCCGATGCTGCCGTCATGCATGCCCTGACCGGCCTCGATCCGGACACGGTCCTGAAAAAAGGAACTGGCCTGGATGAAGCCGAAGGGGACGCCGCCCTTGGCGCTGCCATAGAGAAAAGCAACGCCTGCCTGTTCTGGTACGGCGATACCGGCCTCACCGCATGCCGCAATCTGCTCCTTCCCGCCATGGTTAAGTGCATCCCCCGTTCCCTGGTGGGCAAGGCGCTGACGGGGCAGTTTTCGGAAGCCGGGCGATGCGCCGTGCTTGTGCCCGCGCATTTCGATATCCTTCCCTTCGTGCCTCTGGTGCGCCCTACCCTGGTTTCTTACCGACAGTTCGATTGGCTCAGCAGGCAATATGGTGAAGCCATTTACCGCATGACCGCCGAGGAATTGTATCGCCGCTTTCCTGAAACCTTCTTTTCAGTTTATGAGGAATACCAGCTCGACATGCCTCCGGGCTTCCATTGGCCAAAGGACTTGGCTTCATCGGAGGACTGGTACGGGGATTTCTGCGCGGCGCGGGAACAGGTCATCGGTGCGTATTTGGACAGGCTGCCCGGCGTACGCCGCCTGAACGGGTGGTTTAGACTGGACACTATGGAGCAGGAAACCGTCCCTTGGAGCGCTCAAGGCGAAGCCAAGGGCATCCTGGTGCACGGTCTGATCCTCGATCGGGTAGAAAGCGCGGATGTGATTGTGACGGAAGGACAAACCGTTTCTCCCCGCCATCTGCTTCGTCACGCCGCCGAAGCCCCGGCTTTGCAGGTGTTTACCAATTACCTGTTTTTCATGACCTCCCGCCTCGTGGCCCTTCACAACCGGCTGCGGACTAACCGGCCCCGGGAACAGATGTTTTTCCCTGGCGGACACATGGATTACATGTTGTATTCCCAAGAGGGACAGCGGGTGGAAACCTTTCCGCTGTACAAAAAAGCCTGCATGGGCATGACCGAGGAAGGCCGGTTCGTATTCTTCCATTTCCGGCTCCGTGGCGGCACATGGACCCTGAACGGGCAGAGCATCAGCTGGGCCGAACAGGATGTGGACCCCGCCAAACCGGGAACCGTGGCGGTCTATACCCCGTATTTATCCTGTCCGGATCAAGGTGCTTCCCGGTTAGCGTATACCAAAGCCGTGGGGGAGGGCCGGGTGAATTTCGTGATTCACCAAACCGAGTTGATCTGTGCCCGGGAAGGCGATGTGCTGCTGCCGGGCACGGGCGTGGTGCTGTCGATGGAAAAAGAAGCGGGCCGCGCCTTTGCGCTGCGCTGCGGCCTCACGCCCGCGGAGGACGGGTATTTTACCTGGAAGGAAAAGCCCAGGCTGGACCTGCGCTTGGAGCATCCCGCCGACGTAGACCCGGACATCTGGGCCCGCATGAAGTGGGCCTATGGCGGTGGCCTGACCCTGGCACAGGACGGAGAATGCGTATTCACCCGCGATGGAAACGCTGCTGCCGCCCTGGCCTTGGAGGGGTGGGCCTCGCCTCTCTCCAGCCAGACCCAGGAAAGCGATATCGCCGCCCTGGTCCGCCACCCGCGCACAGCCATCGGGCTGACCAAGGCGGGGCAGCTTTTCCTGCTGGTGTTTTCCGGCCGGTCCAGTATCTCGGCGGGCGCGGACTACATCGAAATGTGCGAAATCGCCAAAAAACTGGCGCCCGACCTGAAAGACATGATCAACGTGGACGGCGGCGCTTCCTCCGTGCTGGGATTGGGCGTGGGCAGGCGGTTCATCGAATACAGCAGGCCGTCCTCTTCCTTCGACAGCCTTGCGGGCATGGTCCGGCCCATCAATTCCGTGTTCCGAGTCATCCTGAAGAAATAAACAGAATACATAAAGAGGGGTATACCTATGAGAGAAGAACATGATTCCATCGGCGTCGTCAGTCTGCCGGAAAACGCCTACTATGGCGTGCAGTCCCTGCGGGCCAAAGAAAACTTCCCCATGACGGGGCGGCTGATGCATCCCTACATGATCGACGCTCTGGTGCTGATCAAGAAAGCCGCCGCTATCGCCAACCAGCGGGCAGGTACGCTGAAACCGGAAATCGCTTCAGCCATCATCCGGGCCTGCGATGAGATCCTCAGCGGCAAAATGCGGGATCAGTTCATCGTGGACCCCATTCAGGGCGGCGCGGGCACGTCGGCCAACATGAACGCCAACGAGGTGGTGGCCAACCGGGCCTGCGAAATCTTGGGCGGCAAAAAGGGCGACGGCACCGTGCATCCCAACGACCATGTGAACATGGCCCAGTCCACCAACGACGTGTTTCCTTCTGCAGGCAAGCTGGCCGCCCTGCGGATGACAGAGGCTCTGCTATCTTCCCTGGACCGGCTGATCGCTGCCTTTGACCGCAAAGCCAGGGAAAATGCCCAGGTGCTGAAGCTTGGCCGCACGCAGCTTCAGGATGCTGTTCCCATGTACTTAGGCCAGGAATTCAAGGCCCACGCCGACGCCCTGCGCCGGTGCGCCAACCGCATCCTGCGCAGCCGGAACGAATTGTTCGAACTGAATTTGGGGGCCACCGCCATCGGCACCAGCGTCAACGCCAGCGACGGTTATCTGGACTGCGTGGTGAACATCCTGGCCGATTTGATCAGCCAGCCTGTGAAAGCAGCGGACAACCTGATCGACGCCACCCAGAACGCCGACGGCTTCGCGGCCATTTCTTCAGCAGTGAAAAATTGTGCTTTGGTCATGTCCAAAATCGCCAACGACATGCGCCTTTTATCCAGCGGCCCCTGCGGCGGTATCGAGGAATTGCAGCTGCCTGCCCGGCAGCCCGGTTCATCCATCATGCCCGGCAAGATCAATCCTGTGATCCCCGAGGTGGTCACCCAGGCAGCTTTCCTGGTGGCGGGCAACGATGTGACCATTTCCATGGCGGTGGAAGCGGGACAGCTGGAGCTGAACGCCTTTGAACCTGTGATCTTTTACTGCCTGTTCGAGTCTCTGGAGGTGCTCACCCACGCCGCCGACACCTTCCGGGAACGCTGTGTTGCTGGTATCTTAGCCGATGAGGAGCACTGCCGGGAGATGCTGATGAAATCCACGGTGATCGCCACCGCCCTGTGCCCGGAAATCGGCTACGAGCGGGCTACGGCCATTGTGAAAAAAGCCCAGCAGGAGCACCGTACAGTGGTGGAAGTAGCGCAGCAGGAGCTTTCCATGCCCCAGGAAGCGCTGGAGCAGATCATCAACAATCACTTAAAAGAACAGTAAAACAGGAGGGATCGAAATGAGTGAAATCAAAAAACAGCAGAAGGAACAGGAATGGGGCGACAGCCTGCCCGATCCCGAGGAAGAAGCTCCGCTGGAGGATGGGGACGCGGCTTACCGGGACGGCGGCGCCATCAACGAATGCTGGGCTCATGAAAAAGACAACGTATGATCCAGTGAACGGTCATGATTCCACGGCGGTCATTTTTGGGGAATAGGAGGAATCAACAATAATGAAGAAACAATGGTGCATCCTGCTCGCCGTTCTGCTTCTGATCCCTGTTTTTGCGCTTGGAGAAGAAGCGCTGCCGGATTTCGTCCGGATCACTGGTCTGAACAGAGCCCAGGAACTGCTGGACAGCGGCGAGTTCATCGAGAGAGTATATTACACAGACGGCTACGGCTTTTCCACCAGCGAATTTGAAACCACGGATGGCGCGGAAATCGATGCGCTGTGGAAAGCGGTAAATGCCATCAAGATCACGGGAAAAAGCAACGAAGGCATTACGGACTGGTATCCGCAGATCGTTTTCTTCTTTTCGGATGAATCGCGTTTGAACATCTGCTTTGAAGCCCATTGGCTGGAAATCGGCATGGATCACTATACCGTGGGTAACGATGAGGCATTCTGGAGCCTGACGGCGGCCATGACGGCGGCGTATGCCGCGAGAGGCGGAGAACCGGAGCAGGATTGGGGTGATTACTATTTTCCCGTTGCGCTGACCGTGGATGATATTGAGATCACGTCCCGGGAACTGGAGGAGGCTATGCGCCGCCATCTGCTCCAATCCGTCATCAATGCAAGCTCCTATGGGTATGGATACGATATTACAGAACGGGACAATATCATCGATACCCTGGACAAGGTCCTGTTTGATCTGGAGATCCGCGCCGTGATTCAGGACCAGGCGGAGGAAATGGGGCTGGATGACCTGACGGTGGAGGAATACGACGGGATATGGAACGATTTGGAGGAGGAATGGCAGCGGATCTGTGAAAAACTTGTCAGCAATAACATCATGGCCCGTTTGCCCGCAGGGAATTACCGTAAGGCCGAGGACGATCCCGAAGGCAATATCACCCGCTATCTGGCCAGCTTTGGCCTGACGGAGGAAACCATTTTTGATGAACTATATCATCAGGCGCTGGAGGATAAGCTGAAGGACGCCGTCACCAAAGATATGGACGCCGCCAGCGAGGATAAGAAAACCGAGGTTTACACCGATTGGCTTTTGGAACGGTTCTGGGAAGCGGACATTCATGAATATGGCGTGGGCATCGCGGAGGTCTGCTTCCGGCTGATCCCGTAAACAGGGAGGGAAAAACATGCTGCAAAGGATCATTGAACGGTCCCGCCGCATCGTGTTTTTCGGCGGCGCGGGGGTGTCCACCGAAAGCGGCATCCCGGATTTCCGTTCGCCGGAAGGCCTGTACGGCGGGGATTTTGAAGGGCTAAGCCCTGAAATGATCCTGAGCAAATCCTTCTTCTACCTGCATCCCCGGCAGTTTTTCGCCTTTTACCGCCAGCATATGGTGTATCCGAACGCCAAGCCCAACGCCGCCCACCTGAAACTGTACGAATGGGAAAAACAGGATATCCTGCGGGGCATCGTGACCCAGAACATTGACGGGCTGCATAAAACGGCCGGAAACCGCCGGGTGTACGAGATCCACGGCAGCATCCATGACAATGTCTGCATGGACTGCGGCGCCGCCTACCCCCTACGGGCGATCCTCGAAACAGAGGATATTCCCCGCTGCGAAAAATGCGGCGGGGTGATCAAGCCCTCGGTGGTGCTCTATGGCGAAGCGCCGGACAAATATGTGTGCATGGGGGCCTGCCGGGAAATATCCAACGCCGATACTTTGATCGTGGCGGGCACTTCCCTGTCCGTGGAGCCCGCCGCATCCTTCTTGGAGTTTTTCAGCGGTAAAAATCTGGTGGTGATCAATCGGGAACCTACCCCCGCCGACAGCCGCGCTTCCCTGGTGATCCGGGACAGCGTGGCAAAAGTGCTTGGAGCACTATAGTTTCGGAAAAGATCATCAAGGCTAAACACAAAAAAGACGGAAGAAAGAAAAACATCTTTTTCTCTTTCATCCGTCTTTTTTACGGTGTATACAAGATATATGATTGGTATAATAGCATCGGATCGTGTGAAAGTATAACGGTGACCGATCCAAAAACACGAATGGAGAAGCAAATTTCAGCGGATCAGCGCTTCGATGATCGCCCGGAAACGGGAAGAACGTTCTTCCAGGCCTTTGATCGTTTCATTCAGACGGGCATTTTCAGCCTCAAGCTCCGCGATGCGGCTGTTCTTGGCGGCTAAATCCTCGTTCAGCAGCGCGTCCATGCCTTTGAGCGCCGGTTTGGCTTTGGGGGTGTCTTCCTGGTTTTCTCTACGCCATTTATACAGGGTCATGATATTGATGTGCATTTCTTCGCTGACAGCTTTTGCGCCTTTTTCGGCCATAAGCGCCATGGCGCGGTCCCGTGTTTCCTGATTGTACTTCGGCATCTGTGTTTTTCCTCCCTTGATATTTTTGTTATACTATTCGGCAATGAATTCATAATTCCTGCTATATCGATTATAAAATATAATAACCGTAATTGAACAGAAAGCTGACGCCTGCCTTAAGAAAAGTATTGAAATGTTACGTTTTTTCAATGAAACTGTGCAAAATGCTGTTTTCATTTTTCATGGCAATGTGATATAATCAAGAAGCAATCATCGCGGCATATGAGAAGTAGTCCTCAAAAAGAGAAGGCGTCCTTCCCTCTTTAGGAAAAGACGTCCTCCGCGTGTTCCATCAGAGGCGGACTTTACAAGGTGCCGCGCATCTGTTGATATTTCTGCTTGGCTGTCTGCACATCCTGAGCCTGGGCGGGCTTGACGGGATACCAGCCCTGCTTCTGCATTTGGTTAAAGATTTCCAGCTGATCCTGGCCAATCTGCATATAGCAGTCGTTCAGCACTTGGCGCATACCGGGCTGGCTGGCCTCCAGCACCTCGGAAGCGATATTCGCCAGCAGGGATTTTTCCTGATAGAGCAGGTCGAAGGCCAGCTCCTGGTCACTGAGCGGCTGGTTCTGCCCTGCCTGGGCGATCTGATTCTGGTTCCAGGTTTGATTCTGCTGATTCATGCCGCTTTCCTCCTTTTACTGACAGCCGTTGAGAAACGCGTACAGCGCGTCAAAATGCTGGCGGTGATGCTGGGCCACGGTGGCGGCCAGGTTTTTGAGATCCGCATTCTGGAAGGCGTTGGCGTGGTGCATGGCTACCCGGCAGCTCATGGCGATGTGGGTCAGCTGATCCTCCAGCACGCTCAGGTCCTTGCTGGTCAAGGCGCATCCGCTTTGATTGGGCATGATGTTTCCCTCCTTTTTATTGGTACGGCCTTAGGATGCGCCAATGAGGCGATTTTATTCAAGGAAAGAGGTGGATGTATGACGAATTGGGGTTTGTACCGGCTTGCGCTGCATGCACTTCCCAAGCATGGGAGAATCAATGAACCGATGGAGAAAGACCTTACCGTCCGGCTGATTTCCCATATCCTGCGGAAGTATCGGTGCGTGGGCGCTTCGCTTTGTTCTTTTGACGGGAATGACTGGAACAGGCCGGACTTTGCCCTGACCTTCGGCTATTCCCACCTGCCGAATATATTGGTTCAGCCGGAAACGGTGTTCCGCGCCGCGTCGGTGAGCAAGTTCGTCACCGCCATGGGCGCTATGAAACTGAAGGAGCAGGGAAGGATCGATCTGGATACAGACGTGAATGAATACCTGCCCTTTTCCCTGCGCCATCCCAAAGCGCCGGACACGCCCCTCACCCTGCGGATGCTGCTTTCCCACACGGCGGGCATCCGCGACGGCGCGGATTACAATAACGGCATTGCCAAGGGTGTCCCGCTGAGCCAGTTATTGAAGGGCGACAGCTTCACCGATCATCTGCCGGGAAAAAAATGGGAGTATTCCAATTTCGGCGCGGGCATCGCCGGGGCGGTGATGGAGGTGGCAACCCATACGGATTTTGAAACGCTCATGCAGGAAACGGTGTTTGGTCCCTTAGGCGTGACGGCTACTTATTACCCCCAGAAGGTGCGGGGAGATTTGGCCGACGCCCTCCGCATCCTGCCCCGAAGCAAAACCCCCAATTTCAACGCCGCGGAGCGCCGGTCCCGTCCCCTTCCGCCGGCGGAGGTGAACCCGGAAAAACATTACAATCTGGCCCACGGCGCGCTGTGCGTTTCCGCGCCGGAATTGGCAAAGTTAGGCGCCGCGGGTATGACGCCGGGCTTTCTGACTGAAAACAGCCTGTGGGAAATGCGCCGCCCCATCGCGTCCTTTGGGGATCGCGCCCACAACCTGTCCCAGGGAATCGGCACCTTCATTTTGGAGGAACCCCGCGTCTGCGAACGCCCGCTGTACGGCCACCAGGGCATGGCCTACGGCGCGGTACACGGGCTGTTTTTCGATCCTGATCATGAACACGGCCTGGTGCTGCTGACCACCGGAGCCAGCGAAGCCCGCCGGGGCGTGCTGGCGGACCTGAATTATGCCCTCATGCGGCTTTACTGGGGAGGCAGCTGAAATGGACCGGGTCGTGGAAATCAAAAGAAAAAACGGCGTCGCCACAGTGAAAATGCAAAGCGGCGAAACGCTCCGCGTGCCCTCCGCCCTGTATCTGGAACGGCGTCTGCATACGGGCCAGCAGATCGACCCGGACGCCTACCAGATGTATCTTCGGGAACGGGGCTATCCCCACGCCCTGGAAGCGGCCATGAAATACCTGGCCCTGCGGGAGCGAAGCGAAAAGGAGGTCCGTGCTCGCCTGCGCCGCTCCTGCTACGACGACGAGACCATCAATCGGGTGCTGGACACCCTGGGCCTTCATGATCTGGTGTCCGATTCACGCTTTGCGGAAGCCTGGGTCCATGCCCGTTCCCGGAAATACGGCAAAAACCGCATCGCCCAGGAATTGCGGATGAAGGGCGTCGACCGGCAGGAAGCCGAAAACGCCTTGGATACGCTCTCCGAGGAAGAGGAATACCGCCGCGCCGTGGAGCAGGCGAAAAAGCTTTGCCGCAAATTTCAGAACGACCCGAAAAAAATCGCCCAATCGCTGACGCGAAAGGGCTATCACTGGAAAATGGCGAAAAATGCGGCGGAGGAAGCCGTAAACGGCGCTTCATGACAAACGGATGGAGACGAAGGAGAGTTGAGATGTATATACCATCACAAAAGCAACGTAAATACCGGCATCGTCAGAAAGCACAGCAAGGTGCTCACCAGCAGGCAGTTGGCGGAAAACTCCGCGCCGCTGCCATGGAGCTCGGCCAGACTTAAGATAATAGAGGCGCAGGGCGCGGCGGACAGGATCACCACGCTGGCCTTGATGGGCATAGCCAAGGGAAGGAACGATACGATGGCGAAGCAGAACAGGGGGAACGCCACCAGCTTGGAAAGGCTGACCGCGTACACCAGCGGCTGAGCAAACAGGCGCTTCAAGGGGCTTTGGGCCAGACGGATGCCTAAGATGAACATGCACAGGGGCGTGGACATGCGGCCCAGCAGCTCCACCGCGTCCAATGCCTGCTGCGGCAAAAAGTGCTTCGCCCCCAGCATATACAAAGGAATTGCTAAAGCGAAGCCAAACATGGTCGGGTTCAGCAGGGCGGAACGCAGACTCATATACTTCTTTTCGTTGGTCAGGCAGTACACGCCCATGGTGAACACCAGCACGTTCATGCTCACGCAGAAGATGGCGGAATAGCAGGCCGCTTCCGGGTGATCCGGCAGCAGCGCTTTGACCACCGGCAGGCCGAAAAAGCCAACGTTGCCTAAGCAGGAAGCAATGGTCCAGATGCGGTAGCGCCCATCCTCCCGCTTCTTTCGCAGGGCTGCGTACAGAATCGCCATGAACGCCGCCTGTAAAACGAAGGTCAGCGCGAAAACCAGCCCCATGTCCTTTAAGCCTTCCCAGGAAAAATCCATGGAAATAAAGGCGGAAATGTGCAGGCATGGGCCGCAGACATAAATCAGCACCGCCGATAACGTGGGCAAATGCCCGGCTGAGGCTTTTTTCATTTTGCTGATCACATAGCCAGGCAGGATATAAAACAGCGTCAGCAGCACCTGGGTCAGGGCGATCTGAAAGCTCACGGCGTTTTCCTCCTTTTCTTTGGATGCCTGCCGCTTTCCCATTCGGAAGCGGCAGGAAGCGCCACGGCTCCGCCCGTGCGCTCATCCGGATTATATCGGTCCTGGAAACGTTTGTCAATCATTGACGGAAAAGAACGAGCATGCTACAATGCCACAGGAAGGTGATACATAATGGATGTTTGCGCCGTAAACGGCTTTTTTTCTCCCGCCCAGTTGGAAAAATACAGCGCCGCCGTGCCCATAAGGCACAGCGTGCGTTCCTTCGCGGGCGACCCGGACATGGGGCAGATGAGCGCCCTGCATTACGCCGCCGCCCGGCTGGCATTGCCTGGGGTGCGCATTGCCCTGGGCGACGCGCCTGCCAGTGAAATATACCGCCGCCTGCCGCTGGTGGAAACGATCCACGGTTCCCGCCGCTACGCCGCCGTTATCGTGGATGAAGAAGTCCCCCACGCGCCGATCCATGCCGGGATCAGCGGAGAAGCCTTTCTGCTGGAAGCCGTTTCCCTGGGGCTGGGCACCTGCTGGGTGGCTGCATTCAAGCGCGGCGGGGTGAATGTTCCCCTGGAAGAGGGAGAAAAGGTAAAGGCCGTGATCGCCTTAGGCAAGCCCGGGGAGGAGGGCGGTCCCCGAAAGCGAAAAAAGCTGACGGAAATCTGCTCCCCCGATCCTTCGGATTGGCCCCTGTGGGCTTACAACGCGGCGGAATATGTGCGCATCGCCCCTTCGGCGGTGAACCTGCAGCCCTGGCGGCTGTCCTTTGCCGGGCGCACGCTGATGCTGTCTTCCGCGCGGCCGAACGCTAACCTTGATATGGGCATCGCCGTGCTGCACATGACGCTGGGTGCGCGGGAAAAGCCCCACATCCTGCGCTGGGGCGAAGGGAAGGAAATCGTCTCCCTGATCGCGGAGGACCGGTTATGACGCTGTTTTCCCAGAACGAGCAGGCTCATGCTCCCCTGGCGGACCGGATGCGGCCCCGGACCCTGGATGAATTTTACGGCCAGGAGCACATCGTAGGCCCCGGCCGTCTTCTGCGCCGGGCCATCGAGGCGGACCGCCTCACATCCAGTATTTTCTACGGCCCGCCGGGCTGCGGCAAAACCACCCTGGCGGGCATCATCGCAAATCAGACCAACGCGGCATTCGTGAAACTGAACGCCGTCACTTCCGGGGTTTCGGACGTGCGGGAGGAATTGAAAAAAGCGGCGGACCGGCGGGCGATGTACGGCCAGCCCACTTATCTTTTGCTGGACGAATGCCACCGCTGGAGCAAGGCCCAAAGCGATTCCATCCTGCCCGCCATGGAAAGCGGCCTGATCCGCTTTATCGGCTCTACCACCGAAAACCCCATGATCTCCATGACCCCTGCCATCGTGAGCCGGTGCCGGGTATTCGCTTTTCAGGCTCTGACCCAGGCGGATGTGGAAAAGGCTCTTCTGCGGGCCCTTGCCGATCAGGAACGGGGGCTTGGGAAGCTGAACCCGGATGTGGACGGGGACGCCCTGCGCCATATTGCCCGCATCGCAAACGGCGACGTGCGCACCGCCCTGAACGCCATCGAATTGGCCGTGCTCACCACCCCCACCGAGAACGGACGCATCCATATCACCCTGCCCATCGCGGAGGAAAGCATTCAAAAGCCCATCATCCGCTGCGGCGATACGGAGTTTTACGATATGCTGTCCGCTTTCTGCAAGTCCATGCGTGGCAGCGACCCGGACGCGGCGCTGCTCTGGTTTTCCCGGCTTTTGTACGCCGGGGCGGACCCCCGCATGCTGGCCCGGCGCATCATCGCCCATGCCAGCGAGGACGTGGGGCTGGCCAATCCCATCGCCATGCTCCAGGCCGTTGCCGCCGCCCAGGCCCTGGAAACGGTGGGCATGCCGGAAGCGCGGCTGAGCCTGACCCAGGCCATTTTAGCGGTGTGCGTCAGCCCCAAATCCAATTCCGTAGCCGTGGCCATGAGCGCCGCCCAGCAGGACGCTGAGCAGGGGGCGTTTGGCCCTGTGCCCGCCCACCTGCGGGATTCCCATTACGCGGGCAACGAGCGATTGGGCGTCAAAACCGGAGAAGAATACAAGTATCCCCACGATTATCCCGGCCATTGGGTGGCCCAGCAGTACATGCCGGACGAAAAAATCGGCGCCCGGTATTACTTCCCCAGCGATCAGGGCCACGAAGCCAAACTGAAACCTCGAGGGCTGGAATAAACCGGAGGAGATGCCGGGGGGGAAACCACGCTTTGGTGGCCAAAGCGTGGTTTCAAGGGTTTTCGGATTATTTGCTATTCTGCGAGAAGTTTCGCTTATAAGTGCCCCCAAAAAACAACCCCGCACATTCCGGTACGTTCACCGTCACGTGCGGGGTATATTTTTACATGTAAACAGGTTACCCGTTGAACAAATCCTTGACCTTATCCAGGAAGCTCTTGCGGGTTTCGTATTCCTTGCCGGAGGAGGCGTCCTCGAACTGGCGCAGCAGGTCCTTCTGTTTTTCGGAAAGACGGCGGGGGATTTCCACCCGGATATGCAGGATCAGGTCGCCCCGGTAGGTGCTGCGAAGTTGCTGGATGCCCTGGCCTTTCAGTCGGATCTCGGCGTCGTTCTGGGTGCCTTCGGGGATATGCACGGTGGTTTTGCCGCCGCCTAAGGTGGGCACGTCGATTTCCGCGCCCAGGGCCGCCTGGGTGAAGGAAATGGGCAGGTCCAGGTGCAGGTTGGTGCCGTCCCGTTTGAACAGCTTATGGGGACGCACGGAAATCTGGATATAAAGGTCGCCATTGGGTCCGCCGTTGCGGCCCGGCTCGCCCTGGCCGTTCATCACGATGGTCTGGCCGTTGTCGATGCCCGCGGGCACTTTGACGGAGGCGGTGCGCCGACGGCGCAGGCGGCCCGTACCGGCGCAGGCGGAACACTTGTCGGTGATCACCTTGCCGGTGCCGCCGCAGGTGGAGCAGGTGCGCACGGTGACCATGAAGCCGCCGGATACGCGTACCTGGCCCGTGCCTTTGCAGGTGGGGCAGGTCTTCGGTTGGGTGCCGGGTTTGGCGCCGGTGCCGTGGCAGGTATCGCAGTTTTCGTTGCGGGTGAACTCAAAGGATTTTTCGCAGCCGAAAGCGGCTTCCTCAAAGGAAATGCGCAGATCGTGACGCAGATCGTTGCCCTGCATGGGGGCGTTGCGCCGCTGGGCCGCGCTGGCGCCCATGCCGCCGCCGAAGAGCTGGTCGAAAATATCGCCCATGCCGCCGAAGCCGCTGAAATCAAAGCCGCCCGCGCCGCCGCCGAAGCCCGCCTGGGGCCCGTCGAAGCCGAACTGGTCGTACCGGGCGCGCTTTTCGGGGTCGCTCAGCACTTCGTTGGCCTCGTTCAGCTCCTTGAAGCGCTCCTCGGCCTGCTTGTCGTTGGGATGCAGGTCGGGGTGGCACTCCTTGGCCAGCTTGCGGTACGCCTTTTTGATGTCCTCGGCGCTGGCCTTTTTATCGACGCCCAGCACCTCGTAGTAGTCTCTCTTTGTTGCCATTGTTTCCTCAACTCACAATTGGTTGATTTTTTATTGCCACGGAACATAGAACCGTTGGATCGTGGCTAATTGTCCCGCTTCATTGAAAACGACGTAGATATTATTGCAGGCATATCCAATGGAATAATCCGCTGCATTCTGATCTGCCAGGATTTTAGCCGTCAGTTCCCGTGCGGAATAAACCGCGGGCAAACTTCGGGAACTGCCTGTTTCTTCGTCCACATAATCCAGGAATAGCATGGAGTTGGTCACCGGGCATTCCAGCACGGCGATGGAAGACCAAACGTAGTCGTCTTCATCCGCCATCATATTGTAGCAATTATCCTGGTGGTTCTCAAACAAGAATAGATCGCCGCCATTGAAAACGACTACGCCGCAAACGTCTTTTGGGGAAATCGATTCAATCTCAACTTCCTTACCGCCGGTATAGATGCTGTCGCCCACTTGCAGGGAGAGCACATCTTTCCGGTCGAACACTTCCGGGGCGATCAATTCCACCGTCAGGGTGTTGCTTTCTTCGTTGTAGCCCAGGATGCGGGCGTAGGAGGCTGTCTTTTCCAAATGCTCGGGATTGACTTCGATTGCCAGGGCGGTGATCACGTCGGCGGAGGCGGGGAAACACGCCGCCATCAACAGGGACAGAATGAGAAAAAACGAGATGAAATATCTTTTCACAGCGCATTCCTCCTGGCTGATTCGGGAGAATCCGTCGCTTTCAGATCCTTCGTGTTCGGATGCGCTCAGGATGACAGCATAGGATTTGGGTTATTTGTCGCTTGATTGAACAACTGCATTTTTTATGAATCCCCCTTTACAGCTTTCTCGGAAGGGGGTCTGGGGGAAACCGCTCTTTGGCTTCCAAAGAGCGGTTTCCCCCAGAAAAATTTTCATCGTTCTCTTACTGCACAGAGCCGTCGGCGTTGAAGCTGCCGTCGTCATTCTGGGTGCCGGGCTGCGGGCCCGCCTGCGCGCCCATATCGGGGCCGGGCTGGCCGCCCTGCTGCTGGTAGAGCTTGCCGAAGATGGCGTACACCTTCTGGGTGAGGGCGTCCATGGCGGTCTTGATTTCGGCGGCGTTATTGCCCTCGCGGACCTTCTTGAAGGAGGCGATTTCGTTTTCCACAGTGGCCTTGTCTTCGGCGGAGAGCTTGTCGCCGTTGTCCTTGAGCTGCTTCTCCATTTCGTAGATCAGGCTGTCGGCGCGGTTCAGGGTTTCGATTTCGTCCTTCTTCTGCTTGTCGGCTTCGGCGAACTGCTCGGCTTCCTTCACGCGGGCCTGAATCTCTTCTTCGGTCATGTTGGTGGAAGCGGTAATGGTCACCTTCTGTTCGTTGCCGGTGCCCAGATCCTTGGCGGAGACGTTCACGATGCCGTTGCGGTCGATGTTGAAGGTCACTTCGATCTGAGGCACGCCGCGGGGCGCGGAGGGGATGCCGGTGAGCTGGAAGCGGCCCAGGGTCTTGTTGTCGTAGGCCATGGGGCGTTCGCCCTGCAGCACGTGGATTTCCACGGTGGTCTGGCCGTCGGCGGCGGTGGAGAACACCTGGGATTTCTGGGTGGGGATGGTGGTGTTGCGCTCGATCAGTTTGGTGAAGATGTGGCCTTCGGTTTCCAGGCCCAGGGACAGGGGGGTCACGTCCAGCAGCAGCACGTCTTTCACTTCGCCGCCCAGCACGCCGGCCTGAATGGCCGCGCCGATGGCGACGCACTCATCGGGGTTGATGCCCTTGAAGGGCTCCTTGCCGGTGACTTTCTTCACGGCGTCCTGCACGGCGGGGATACGGGTGGAGCCGCCCACCAGGATGACCTTGTCGATCTGGGCGCTGGTCAGGCCCGCGTCCTTCAAAGCGTTGTTCATGGGGCCGATGG
>JAFXMP010000309.1 GCA_017530275.1 Clostridia bacterium
ATCCAATCCCCGTACCACGTCAAACTCTTCATCCTTGGCAGTTAGGAACAGGATGGGCCGCGTTTCTCCCTGCGCCCGCCATTCCCGGCATAGGCTTACCCCATCTCCGTCCGGCAGGCCCACGTCCATCACGATCCCCTGCACGGAATCATCCAGCCTTGCTCTGGCTTCCCGTACTGATCCAGCCTCGATTACCCGGTATCCTTCCCTGGCGAATAATTCCATCAATCCGCTCCGCAGGACGGAGTCGTCTTCCACCAAAAGCAAAACAGCCATGTTGAACCTCCTTCGCGGTTTGCTATTTCACGGGACTCAGAATCATAATTGGCTGCAATTCATTGTGCTTTTACTGCTATTGCGGTAAAAACGACAATGATAATTGGAGCCAATAGAGAAAAATGGCAGAAAAGGAACAGGCTTTTCTGCTGTTTTTCGGAAAAGCAAAGCAGAATGTGTGTGATCATTTCGCACATTCTGTTTTTGCTTTTTGGGTGGATTCCAAAGGAGGGCGACAGCCCTTCTTGGCCGGAAGAATCCAAAGAAACCGGCGGTTTCGTGGCAGGGAATCCAACGGGGACAGCGTCCCCTTGGCACACGACTTTGCTTGCAAAGTATAGTGTGTTATACCTGCACCCACGGCTGACGGGGAAAAGGAGCGTTTCGACGAAGGAACGCTCCTTTTGCTCGGCAGGAAAACGGGCAGGTTTTTGCAAGTGGGAACGAGCAAAAACATGACCGGTTTCAGGAGTGGGGGCAGGGATATAAGCCCCGTGAAAACCGCGCAGGACAATCAGCGCCGCATTAGGACGCCGATTCCTCTTCCGCTTTGCTTTCGTCCTCTTTTCCGTAGTCTTTGAAGAAATCAAGCGCCGCCAGGATGCCGTTTCGCATCTTTTCCGCGTTTTCCTGGGGCATATCGAAGGGCTTCGTAACGACCTCCATGATGGTGTCAGCGAGGACGTCCGAAGTAAGATTTTGTTTGTTGAGCGGATCGCCCGTTTTCTCCTGAAGTTTGGAAAAAACTTCGTTCAAATTGGTCGAGTTGGCTTTTTCCGACTGTTCGATTTTTTCTTTCGCCATGGCCTTGATTTCGCTGAGAAGATGATGGAATGTCGCGTCGATTGCCGCCATGTCCGCTTCGTATTTGGGCTGGCGGGCTGCTTTAACGTGCCGGAGTGCTGCTTTCGCGGCGTCCTTCTGACCGGGATTCTGCCTGACATGGCTCTTGATCAGAAAACCAAGAGAATTGATCATGGCATTCATTTGACCAATCGCTTCCGCAAATACCGCGTCACGAAGCTGCCCCATTTGCGTGACCAATACTTCAAAATCCGGGTGCGGCAGAATCATGTTTACGATGTCCATGTCGAGATCGCCGGACGCCAGCTTTTTCGCGCTGTCTAACGTTAGGCCCAGTTTCTCAATCTGATAAGGTGCCATATAAGATTCCTTCGTCAATCCCAGCAAATAGTCAGTTGTCACATGAAGCTCTTTTGCCATGGCGATTATATTCTCCGTAGACAGCTTAATCGTATCCTTCTTGAGATACCGACCGAACGAGGTTTCGTTAATCCCGAGCCTTTTCGCCATATCTTTTCGAGAAATATGCTGTTTATTCATTTGGTCAAGGATACGATCCCTGGTATCATCGGGCAAATCAGTATACATGGTGCCTCTCCTCCTCTTTTGCGTGCCTTATCTTGCGTGGCCTGCGCATGGTATTTATATGTATAGACAACGAAGAATAGAACTTCCTTTATCCCATATTTTGAGAGATTTACAATTTATTCATAAAACAAACCCATCTGAAGCAACTTCAGAATGCAACTGCATTTTTGCAGTTATTTTCCAGTTATTTCCACTGTGCGGGCATTTTCGCCTATTTTCCCAGGTATAGACGGAATCAATGATACAATCCTTCTCGATGAGCGCGCATCAAAGAAAAACAACCTTGCGGCGATAGCACCGCAACGGAGAAGGAGTTTATTTATGAGCAACTTGTTTATGAATGTTAAGGCCGCGGTCACTGCTCGCCAGGCCGCGGAATATTACGGCTTCCCCGTGGACAGGCACGGCATGATGTGCTGTCCCTTCCATAACGACAAGCACCCCTCCATGAAGGTGGACGGCCGGTATTACTGTTTCGGATGCCATGAAACCGGGGATGTGATCAACTTTGTCGCCAAGATGTTCGACCTGACGCCTTATGAGGCGGCAAAGAAGCTGGCCCAGGATTTCGGTATTGATCCTCATACCCCTGCCACTGTAACCATGCCCAAAGGAAAGACCATTTGGCAGCAGCGGAAGGACGAGGGCTACTGCGCTTCCGTCCTGATCGACTATGAATGCCTGCTGAAGCAATGGCAGCGTAAGTACGCTCCTGCCACCCCGGAAGCTCCATGGGATGAGCGTTACGTGACCGCCTGCAACACCCTGCCCAGCATTTCCGGGCTGCTGGACTGCCTGTATTCCCCGGATGCGGATTTGCGGAAGAACACCGCCGAGGCACTGGTGAAGACCGGCGCGATCAGCCGCCTGGAGGGAATCTTGAAACACAATGGAGAGGATGGTATGGATGCCTGCGCCCACGTCAGCATTGCCGCCTAACCAATGGCCTGTCTGGTTCAACGGAAAATCCATCAACGAGGCCATCTTCTGCCAGCAATTTCTTGTTTCCCATCCTCTGGTATACACAGACGGAGCCTTCTTCACCGTGGAAGGTCGCATGACGGACGAAACGGTTCTCCAAGGTCAGATTTACGATATGCTGCAATGCTGCGCTTCCACCAGCGTGACCAAGAAGATCGGGAACATCATCGACCTGCTGAAAATCACCGCCCGTGTGGAAGAGTTGCTTCCCCAGGATGACCGCATCCACGTCGCCAACGGCACCCTGATGCTGGACGGGGATTTCCTTCCTTATAAGGATCAGATCGTCCGCAGCCGTTTCCCCATCAACTACACTCCCCAAGCGGGGCCGCCTGAACGGTGGCTCCGCTTCCTGGGGGAAGTACTCTACCCGGAGGATATCCCCACTTTGCAGGAATTCATCGGGTACTGCCTGATTCCCAGCAATAAGGGCCAGCGGATGATGATTATCAAGGGCAACGGCGGCGAAGGGAAAAGCCAGATTGGAACGGTAGTATCCCGGCTGTTTGGAATCAACGCCAAGGACGGCAGCGTAGGCAAGGTGTCCGAAAACCGTTTCGCCCGCGTCGATCTGGAGCATATTCATCTCATGATTGACGATGATATGCGGATGGAAGCCCTCAAGCAGACCAATTATGTGAAATCCTTGGTGACAGCCCAAGGCAAGATGGACTTGGAAAAGAAAAACAAGCAGAGCTATCAGGGCTGGATGTATGCCCGGCTGCTGGCCTTTTCAAACGGCGATCTGCAAGCGCTGTATGACCGTAGCGATGGCTTTTACCGGCGGCAGTTGATCCTGACCACCAGGGAAAAGCCTGCCGACAGGCGTGATGATCCCGACATAGCGCAAAAAATGTGTTCAGAATTGGAGAACATCTTCCTGTGGGCCTTTGAAGGGCTCAAGCGCCTGGCCGCTAATCAGTTTCGGTTTACGGAAAGCAGCCGGGCCAAGGGAAACAGGGAGGTTGTAAAGCAGGACGCCAACAACCTGATTCAGTTCATGGAATCGGAAGGGTACATCATGCTGCGGTACGGAACATCCATCAGTTCCCAGGAGCTATACCGAATCTATTGCATCTGGTGCGAGGAAAACGCTCTGCCCGCTTTGAAGGCTCGTTCGGTCAGTGATTTCCTGGTCGCCAATCAGAAGAAGTACAAAATCGAACACACCAACAACGCCACCAATTCCGCCGGGCGAAGGGTACGCGGCTTCAAGAACATCAAGGCCATGATCCGCCTGCCCATGGAAACAAAGGACGGCTGGCAGAAAGTATGGCCGGACGATAACCCCTTCGAGAAAACATAGTGGAGAATAAATGCGTTTTGAAGTGTACGTGCGTACAGCGTACACGATCTCTGGCAGGATAACCAATGGATCGTCCCGATGCAAAAGGATGCTCTGAATGCGTTGATTTTCCTTGGGTTGATCATCGCTAAAGGGTAACGCTTCAATGGGTATCGTAACACAGACAAAAAGTACACTGTACGCACGTACACAGAATTTTGAACAAATTCCCATATATACATTTTTGAAAGGAGCCCATAAATTGAGTACCCCGTTATACGCAATCATGCGATTCGCAAAATATAAAGGGCCGGAGATCAGCCGGATCGAGGCCCACAATGAACGCACCAAAGAGAAATACGCCAGCAATCCCGACGTGGATATTACCCGCAGCCACCTGAATTATCATCTGATCGAACCCAAAGACCACTATCGCCAGGAGGCGGAACGGCAAATCGCCGAGGCCGGATGCCGCACCCGTTCCGACAGTGTGCGGCTGGTTGAAACACTGATTACCGGCAGCCCGGAGTTTTTCAAAGGGAAAAGCAGCAAGCAGATCAAGGAGTATTTCGCTCATGCCCTGTCTTTCCTTCAGCAGCGTCAGCGGCCTGACACTTTTGTTTCCGCCGTGGTTCACCTGGACGAAAAGACACCGCACATGCACGTGACCTTCGTCCCTCTAACGGAGGATAATCGCCTAACCGCCAAGGAAGTCATCGGGAACAAAAGGAAACTAATCCAATGGCAGGATGATTACTGGCGGCACATGGTCGCTAAGTACCCGGAATTGGAACGCGGGGAAAGCGCCAGCCAGACCGGGCGTGAGCACATCCCGCCCCGCCTGTTCAAAGAAATGACCCGCCTGACCAAACAGCGGGAGAAGCTGGAAGAACTGCTGGACAGCATCAACCCCTTCAACGGCAAGAGCAAAGCGAAGGAAATCAGCCTGTTGCTGGACAAGTATATCCCCAACGTGGAACGGATGCACACTCAACTGAAAAAGTACAACATCGCTTTTACCGATACCGCTGCAGAGAATGCCGCTTTGAAGCAGGAAAACGCTTCCCTGGAAGCCGAGTTGGACACCAAGGGCAGGGAAAGCATTGAAAAACAGCTTCGGGAGGCGAAGCTCCACCATGAATATAAGCAGGCAAAAGCCCTGCTGGATCGGATTCCCAAAGAAGTGATCGACGAGTATAAGGCAATCAAGAAGTTCGCCAGGGAGGTGCATGGACATGAAGCACCTCGATGAAGCAGCAAAGGAAGTCGCTTTTGAGCGATGTATGGATTTCCTGGCGAAGATGATTGAAAAATACGGGCCAGAAATTGTATTCCCTGACCAGGAAAGCAAACAATGTGAAGATGGCAACGAGGATGCGAAAGTATCCTCGTTGTTTCTATCATCGGCATTCTTGGTTTTCTGAAGCCGAAGTATTAGTCAATTCATTCATATTCACGAAAGGAATATGGAACGCTTGTAATGGTGAAGCACCAGTTAATTGAGCAACGATTGGCCTAATATAAGACAAAAGCATCGCTGGGGCATTTTTAGTCAACAGTGCTTCTACCTGTTCCTGAGCCATTTCCAGAGGCCAAGTAAACATGCTTTGCATTGTAACTTCTGCCGTAAAGCAAGCATCTTCTCTTATCTGCTCTTCAGTTTTGTTTAACTGTACTCGTAATTCTACGATAGCTTGGTTTTCCTTGGCTTCAGAGTGTATTATTTTCCGGCACAAATGAATACTGACATCATCTTCAGCCCTTTGTTGTCTGAACATAGTAAACTGAGCGTTTGTCAGTAATGGGGATGTAAACTGGAATGGACTGAAAGACACGGTTTTATCCTCCTTATGCGACACTAAGCAAATCAAAAGGATTAGAGTTTGCATAATTGCCGACAGGGTAATCAGCACCTGATATAGTATATCCTTCTTGTCTGAGCTCAACATCAATGGTTACGATGATGCTTGAGTAAATTGTCTGCTTTTTTTCAAAGAACACCGGCCATTTTCCTTTTTCTTCATGTATATCTGAGGAAATCAATTCTTTCAAACATGCAATGCAGGCTTCCATTGCTTTGGCCAAGGCCACCTCCGAAATGCTGCTACCATTTTTCAGCAATAAATTGCCCATATTGACAGGATTAAATAGCTTTTTCAGTTGATCTGCATGTTCTGTATCAGGAATAGTATGCTTCATTTGCCGTTCAATCGTATTTTCACCCCAGCCAAGCAGTTTGCTTAATGGGTTTGCTCCAATGTTGTATTTTTCAAGCAATGCCTTAATTTCAGTCACAGAAATAGATCCTTTTGCTATACGGTAAGCCTCATGTGCATTTTCTATATTCTGCTTCATAAGTGCGTCAGGGAAAATTTCTTCTCCACAGACAGTGCAGAAAGCATGTTTTTGTACCACGGAAATTTCTATTCCTTCCACCAGTAAGGTTTCTTGTTGGGAAACTTCGCGATATTCCACAATGGTTTCACATGTTCTGCAGAATGCTTTCATTTTGTTTTCCTCCTAATTCTAAATGGAAAAGAAAGTGGTCTGTCAGGCTCATGAAATGAGATGACAATAACACCATTCTTAATCGCTACTTTTAAGTATATGCTATAATCCTCCCTAGTATCCGGGCTAAATACGTATGCGTTCGGCTTTCCCTCCTCCCTCGATGTATGGCAATAGTCTTCAATACGAAGACTGCCTAAAATCGACCTTATATCATCAGGACAATAGTTATGGGAAATCATAAAACTATAATTGATTGGTCGAGTAAAACATAAATGTAAATCCGTTTGTACCTCGTCATAAGCCTTACTGTTTACCGTCTCAACAACACGCTGAATAGTATCCTGATCGTCTTGAAAACAGTCATTTGGTGGCATGGCATACTCTCCTTTAGTAAAGAGACAAAAAATTCAATCAAGTGATTGAATTTTGACAGCAAAGATAGTTTACCACAATCTTGAGTTTTTGAAAACCCCCCTTATAGAAGTTTAGTAAAAGTGCAAAGAAAAAACAGGTTGGTATTTCACATTTGGAAATTTATTACATGCTTTTCTGTAGATACTACATGTTTTATATCCACACACTAAGGTACTGTAAGATTGGATTCTGAAGGAAATGATCGACGAGTATAAGGCAGTCAGGAAATCCGCCAGGGAGGTGCCTGAACATGAAGCACCTTGATGAAGCAGCAAAGGAAGCCGTTTTTGAGCGATGTATGGATTTCCCGGCGAGGATGATTGAAAAATACGGGCCAGAAATTGTATTTACTGACCAGGAAAGCAAACAATGTGAGGATGACAACGAGGATGCGAAAGCATCCCCGTTGTTGTTTTGGGCAAACAGTTTGTTGGGACTACTTAAGAAAACAATACTATTTTTGAACACATTTTTATGCTTGACATATAGAAAATACAATGATAAAATTCAGTTGGGACAGACTTTTGAAACTGGTTTTAGCGTTGCAATAAGGAGAGTATATGAAAAGCCCAAAGTGTTATATCTATACCCGTGTTTCAACGAGCATGCAGGTTGAAGGGTACAGCTTGGACGCTCAAAAGGACAGGCTACGAAAATATGCGGAATTCCAGGAAATGAAAATCGCTGGAGAATATTGCGATGAAGGAAAATCTGGCAAGAATGTTGAAGGCCGTCCTGAATTTCTCAAAATGCTGCGGGATATTGAATCAGGCAAGGATCATGTGTCCTTTGTGCTGGTTTTCAAACTGTCCCGTTTCGGGCGCAATGCTGCGGATGTGCTGACCTCCTTACAACGGATGCAGGATTATGGCGTAAATTTGATCTGTGTGGAAGATGGTATAGACAGCAGCAAGGATTCAGGGAAACTGATGATTTCCGTATTGTCCGCTGTAGCGGAAATCGAACGGGAAAACATTCTTGTTCAGACTATGGAAGGACGGAAACAAAAGGCCCGTGAAGGAAAATGGAACGGCGGCTTTGCCCCATATGGGTACAAGTTACAAAACGGGGAATTGATGATCGTCGATGAAGAAGCTGAGGCCATACGAGTGATTTTTGATAAATTCATTCATACAAATATGGGCATTAGTAAGGTGGCCGAATGGCTCAATCTGCACGGGTACAAAAAAATCAAACGGCAGAACAACACGCTGGACGCTTTTACCGCGATGTTTGTAAGAGGTGTTTTGGATAATCCCGTGTATTGCGGAAAGCTGGCTTATGGCCGCAGGCATAACGAAAAAGTACCTGGAACCAGAAATCAGTATCATATTGTTCACCAGGATGATTATATGCTGCACGACGGTATCCATGAAGCCATTGTGTCAGAAGAAGATTGGCTGCTTGCCCAACAAAAGAGAAAGGAAACAGGTATTAAAAACGAAAAGACGTATAGCCTGGATCATGAACACATCCTTTCCGGTATTTTGAAATGCCCCGTCTGCGGCGGCGGGATGTATGGAAACGTCAATCGTAAACGCGCAAAGGATGGCAAGATGTACAAAGACTATTTCTATTATGCCTGCAAACACCGCCTGCATGTGGATGGCCGTCGATGCGATTATCATCACCAGTGGGGGGAAGAAATAATCAATGGTGCCGTCGCTGAAGTCCTGCGAAAAATGGTGCAGAATCCCAAATTTGAAGAAGGTATCAAAGAAAGGATCGGTAAACGGATTGATACAGACGAATTAGATCGGGAATTAGCGGAGCTTCGGAAAAAATTGCGACAACTGATTGGAACGAAGGACAGGCTTGGCCAGCAGATTGACGCATTGGATTTCGATGATCCACACTATGACCGCAAGTATCAGGATATACAAGAGCGACAGAACAAAGTATATGACGCGATTTCTTCAGCGGAAGCCGATATTGCCGAGGTGCAAACACGTTTGAACAACCTGCATAAGCAGCAGATTTCCAGTGATAATGTGTATCAGTTTCTCTTGTATTTTGATAAACTGTATGATAAATTTACAGATGCGGAGAAGAAGGAGTTTATGTCCTCTTTCATAGACCGTGTGGAAATATATCCTGAACGTCAGCCTAATGGCCGGATTCTCAAACACATCGAGTTCCGTTTTCCCGTGTATTTTCAAGGGATTCAGGTCGATGGATTGAGTTGGGACTCAGATGATACAGTCGAGACGGTTCTAAAATTGTCCAAACTCCCAAAGCTTCAACATATCGACATCGATCTGGACCTGGACGAATTAGACATTACCAGCGCCGAGACGAAAGCGACGTATCAGGAAATCAAGGATTATGTGCTGGAGCATACCGGCCTTAAGGTTTCTTGCCTATATATTGCCCAAGTGAAGGCCAAAAACGGCATCATTGAACGGGAATGCTATAATAAACCAAAGGTGGATGACAACCATGTACCGAAGTGCCCTCCAGAAAAGGAAAAGGCGATAGAAGAAGCGCTTTTGCATTTCAAAATGATTTAAAGAGCATCAAAATATAAATTCGTAGAACCTACGTATGCAAAAAAACGGGAGGACTTATGATCAGTCAAGAAGACTGCCGTCAACCGCATCTGCTTTTATGGGCAAAAAGCAATCCTTATAAACAATTGCTGGCACATATGCTGGATACCGGATATTGTGTCAAGGCTTTTCTGTCTGCACCGTCATCCAGCGCGGTGCTTTCTTTATTGACCGATCAATGGCATTGTGAAGCAGATAGAGCGCTGTCCTTTTCCGCGTATCTCGCTGCACTGCATGACATAGGAAAGGCCATGCCCCAATTCCAGCGGCAGGATGAAACCCGCTTTGCAGAAATGAAAAGCGCGGGCATGGGAGATTTATTTCCTCCCTTATATGCCGGATCTATAGAACACGAGTATTTTTCAGCAAGGATCCTTCAGCGCATATGGAAAAAAGAAAAACAAGACTGGATACTGTCTCGGTCTTATTCGCGAATCCTTTCATTACATCATCAGCGCATCGAAAAATCAGATTCACGTCTTCCCATTCCAGATGACTGGATGGTCATGCAGGACGCCCTGGAAGCGGAAGTCCGCCGGACATTCAATCCGCCGGATCGTCTGCTCAAACCAGACTGTATGGACGCCGTATGTGTTTTATTGACCGGCCTGGTGATCCTGTGCGATTGGGTCGCGTCTTCCGGCAATCCTTTCGATCAAAGCCCGGAAGTCAATGAAAACGCCCCATACCCCGGCAGGGAAAACGCTGTTCAGGCTTTGAAACAATACGGTCTGATCGGTAATGCTTTGCCGCCTGCTGTGCAAGACTTTTTAACCATGTGGCCTGAAATCCTCAAGCCGCGCGATATCCAATGCATAAGCGCAAAGCTTGATCCATACGCCCCTTTAACCATCATCGAAGCGCCTATGGGAGAAGGAAAAACAGAAGCGGCGCTGTATCTTGCGGAACGAATGCGGGCCGCCTGGGGCAAACGCGGTATCTACGTGGCGCTGCCTACCCAAGCTACCAGCAATCAAATGTATTCCAGAACACAGGCTATGCTGAACACGATCCAGGGTGGTCATGCGCGGCTTTTGCATGGCACCGCCTTTTTACAGCGTGAAGCGGCATCCATTCAA
>JAFXMP010000310.1 GCA_017530275.1 Clostridia bacterium
CATTGCCCTCGATTGTAAACAGTTTCGCCCCATAATGGCTCATGAGCATTGCGGAATCAATAAAATTATCAAGGCCTTCCTGATACTCTTTCCGATGCGCTGCCAATATATCTTTTAACCGAAAGCATTGCGGCGCTTTTGCGAGCGTGCAGAGGCTTCGATCAAGGATCGTTTCAATCAAGCCGTTTTGATTTTTCAGCGTAACCGTTTCAACCGCCGGAGAAACCGTGATTGCGTTTCCATGGCTTTCAGCGCACAGAATCGCGCGATCGATCGGGTCCTGATCGATCAAAGGCCTTACGCCGTCGTGAACAAGGACGATATTGTCTTCCCCGTACAGCTCGGCTGCTTTTTTCAATCCGTTATAAATCGATTTTTGACCGGTCGTTCCTCCCGGTACGACGGCGGCCACTTTATCCATACGGTATTCCGAAACGATCTGTTTGCAATGATCGATCCAGCTTTCCAGACAAGCGATCACGATTCCATGGATCCGGGCGTTCTGCTGATACTTTTCCAAAGTGTAAATAATGATCGGTTTCCCATACACCGTCATAAATTGCTTGGGACAATCCTGGTTGCCCATACGCTGTCCGGTTCCGCCCGCAAATATTACCGCAATATTCTTGGCCACAGAATTACCTCCTTTAGCAAAATGCGGAAAAGCACCGCCTGTCATTCAGCAGAAACACAAAACGCTTTCTCAGCCGGATATCTTCCTTGCCGCAGAAAGCATGAAAAAAATCAATCTTATACTGTTTTATCTTATATAGGCTTTATACGTATGATGGGTGACGCGTTTATCTTCATCCGGCAATTTCATATAATCGCCATAGTGCTTTTCAAGATATGCGTGATAGTTTTTGATTGCTTTTAGTTGATAGCCTTCAAATTCGATATCGATATATTCTTCAAAGGTTATCGTTTCCATGATTTCCTTTTTTCTGTAGGAGCCTGACACGCAGCCCGCATAGGCGCTGCCGTTGAATAAATGACTGTGGTTTTCCCTGTCTATTTTTTTCAGCAGCTTTTTGGGGTCTGTAAACCGGCTCAATACGAACATCAATAAGCGGACTGGCTCAAATATGATGCTGTGCGTTTTGCTCCGCGAATATTTTTTCCATGTAACGGCGTTCAGCAGCTCTCGGTCCCATTCTGTTTTCCTGAATATCCGCAACGCTTCTTCTTCGCTTGCTCCAAGGCCATCCAACGCGAAGATATCGATATACACGCCTTTTTCATAATCCAAGGTCAAAACGCTATCGACCATTTTTGTCGATGGATCCCAGATCTTGGCGGAAGGTTCATTATAGCCGGCAATCGTATCATACGTGATGAGCTTAAAGGGCACCGTGTTCTTTTTGCAGTATTCAATATACTGGTCATAATCCGGCCTGGGCATCATCACGTCAATATCGTCATCCCACGGAATAAAACCTTTATGGCGAACAGCGCCAAGCAAGGTTCCGCCGCCCAAGGAATACCGCCATCCGTTCTTCATGCATAGATCATGAAAACGCAGCAATAATCCAAGCTCAATCATTTGAATTTCTCTTAATGATAGTTCTTGCATACAGAACCTCTTCTGTGTTTTTATTATTTGTTATCTGTGAAGCAAACGAAGGAAAATCAATCGCCTGATGCCTGTTGGAACAAGCGACACAACCGCCTGGATCACAACCGTAGAAAGATAATCGCCTAAATTGATATACCCCGCCCTGAGCATCTCCTTACGGGCTTTTCTATATTTCAAAAAGTATTTCCAGCTTCCTCTTCTTTTGATCATGCCCCCGTCTATCCTGGCATAAACCAGATTCTCATCGATATTGGCGCATTTCGCTCCTTTTTGCAGCATACGAAGCCAAAGAGAATCATCTTCCATCAATGGGACATCCTGATAGTTGCCAGCCAAAAGAACCATGTGCTTTTTGTACATAACTGTCATATGATTAAAAGCACTTCTTGTTTTTTGGTACTTTGAAATATCTTCATGTTCCGTAGGCACTTTACGATAGCACACAATATTGTCTGTACTGCCCTCAAATTCAGCGATATTACTTCCACAAATATCAAGTTCAGGGTGTTTGGAAAACAGCTCCAATTGTTTTTCAAACCGATCCGCTCTCGCAATATCATCGGTATCCATTCTTGCAATCAATTCATTCGAGCATTCCGGGATCCCTTTAGACAGTGCAATTCCAAGTCCATTGTTTTTTTCACAGCGAACCACTTTTATAGGTATTTGGTTCTTTTCTATATAGCTGTTCAATGTATCATGAAGCTCCGGCGTGATCGGGCCATCTAAAACAATGACGATCTCAGACGGTTTTACAGTTTGGGCGATGATACTTTGCATGCATTCATCAAAGTACGAGGCCTTTTCTTTTTCATATATAGACATCAGAACAGAGAAAGGCTGGAATTGCTTTTCGTCTTTCACTTTGCGTGCTCCTTCATGTCAATGGTAATCTTTTCCCAATACAGCAATTATCGTCCTGATCATGGTCAGTATTTCGCGGGAAAAGCGAAATCCCTCGATTGATTTCAAATTCCAAGCCATTTTTGCCGGAAGCACCTGTTCCATATAGACCCTGTCCGTATCATCGGCTGCTGCCAGCAGCATGCTTTCATCTTTATAGCGTATGCTTGCTTCACTGGTTATCCCCGCGGGCATCAGCAAGGTGGCGTAGTATTCCGGACGATACTTGTCTACATACTTGGTCACTTCCGGCCTGGTGCCAACAAAGCTCATGTCGCCAGAAAGAACATTGAACAACTGCGGCAGTTCATCAAGCCTTGTTTTTCGCAGCAGCCTTCCCACCCCGGTTATTCGGCTGTCGCCTTTCACGGTCACTGCCGTTCCTTTCTTTTCAGCATCCTTTACCATCGTGCGGAACTTCCAGATTCTGAAGCGCTTCCCATAGGCCGTTACCC
>JAFXMP010000311.1 GCA_017530275.1 Clostridia bacterium
ATGATCTGGCCCACGGTCATACGGGGATTCAGGGAGGAATAGGGGTCCTGGAAAATCATTTGCAAATCGCTGCGCAGCAGGCGGATTTCGTTATAAGCCAGCCGGGCAAGGTCGATACCGTCGTCCCGGAAGGCCTCCACCCGCTGGAATTCGGGATCCGTCGCGTATTGCTGGCGCATTTGATTGATGCGGCCGCGCACGTCGCTCAGATCCTTACGCACGCCTTTGATTTCTTCCTGAACCTTATTGACCTTTTCCTGGGCGCTCTGCTTCTTTTTTTCCAGGGAAGCCGTGTTCTTTCCCGCCTTTTGAGCCGCTTCCAAAGCGAATTTAGCGTCCTCAAAATCCAGGTTCGCGTCGGCCAGCTTTTCCTCCAGCTCGCGAAGCTGATGGGCGTGCTGATACATTTCGGAGAAGATTTCGATGACGGGCCTGGTATCGCTGACGGTCATGAACCCGCCCAAGATATTGGCCGTATCCAGAAACTCATCGTTGGCCGCTTTGCGGGCGGACTGCAATTCGTTCTGCTTGACGAACTTTGACGGACCATCCGGCATAGCGTCATATTCTTTTTGCAGGACGTCCCGCTTCTGTTCCAGTTCCCTGCATTTTTCCTTACGCTTGTCCAGGGTACGGATGGTTTCGATCACGTACTTGGGCGCAATGTCATCCAGGGATTTGCCGTAGTACATGGTGCGGCCATCGGTTTGCCGGTACAGCTGCAGAATGGTGCGGCCCAGGGTGCTTTTCCCGCAGCCGGATTCGCCTACCAGACCGAGGGTTTCGCCTTCATAAATGTCCAGCGTCACGCCGTCGTTTGCTTTGACGAACAGACCCTTTGTTTTCAAAGGGAAGTACTGCTTCAAATTGCTGATCCGCAGCAGCGGCTTTTTCTGTTCAGGCCGCGTTTGCTGATTATTTACCGAGCTTGGCATGACGCTCCTCCTTTCGCGCATAGAAGCAGCGCACTTGCTGCCCAGGCAGAACTTCCTTCAATTCCGGTTCTTCTTCCATGCACCGCTGCGTGCAATACTTGCACCGAGGCGCGAATTTGCAGCCTTTGGGCAGATCCAGTGGATGAGGCACCGCGCCGGGAATGGCGTCCAGCCGTTCGTTGGCGGGGGTGTCCAGTCGGGGGATGGATACCATCAGGCCCTCTGTGTAGGGATGGGAATACTCGCTCTTGGTAAAGATGGTACGAGCCGGGGCCATTTCCACCACCTGGCCGCAGTACATGACGGCCACGTCGTCCGCCATCTGCGCGATCACGCCCAAATCGTGGGTGATGAACAGGATGGAGGTGCCGTGCTCCTTTTTCAGTTCGTTCATCAGCTTCAAAATCTGGGCTTGAATGGTCACGTCCAAAGCCGTTGTGGGCTCGTCGGCAATCAGCAGCTTGGGCTGACAGGCCAGCGCCATGGCGATCATGACGCGCTGGCGCATGCCGCCTGACAGCTGATGGGGATACTGCTTGGCCACGGTTTCCGGGTTGGGAATTTTCACGTCCTTGAGCATTTCAATGACCTTTTCCTTGGCCTGCTGCTTGGTCATTCCCTGGTGGATCATGAAAGGCTCGGACACCTGCTTTTCCACGGTGAACACCGGGTTCAGGCTGGTCATAGGCTCCTGGAAAATGACGGAAATATCGTTGCCCCGGATTTTATACATTTCATTGCGGCTAAGCCCCGTTAATTCCTTGCCGTCAAAATAGATGGAGCCGGAATCGATGTAGCCGTTTCCGTCCAGCAACTGCAGGATACTCATGGCGGATACGCTCTTGCCGGAGCCGGATTCACCCACCACGCCCAAGGTCCGTCCCGCGTCCACCCTGTAGCTGACGCCGTTCACGGCCTTGACGATGCCGCGTTTGGTGGTGAAAAACGTATGCAGATCGTTTAATTCAAGCAATGCCATTGTTTCACCCGCCTCCTCACCGTTCCGCGCTCTTGGGGTCAACGGCGTCGCGCAGACCGTCGCCGATCATGTTGATACAAATGGTGCACACACCGAAGATGGACGCCGGGAACACCCACTGCCACCAATACTGCTGGATGACCACGGAGTTGTTGGCGCCCTTCAGCAGGTTGCCCCAGGTGGGGGTGGGCAGCGGAATGCCAAAGCCCAAATAGGAAAGACTGGATTCAGTCAGCATGCAGGTAGCGAAGGACAGCGTCATGGAAACCAGCAGCAGGGAAATCACGTTGGGCATGATGTGGCGGAACACGATCACGCCCTCCTTGATGCCCATGGCCTTGGCGGCGGTCACATATTCCATTTCGCGCTGGGCCAGGATCTGAGCGCGGACAAGGCGGCAGGTGCCGGTCCAACTCAGCACGCCCAGCACCACCATGATCAGATACATTTTTTGCGTGGGGTCCAGGCGTGAGCCAATCACGGCGGAAAGGATCATGGCGAAGGGGATGAAGGGCAGGCCGGCCACTATCTCAGCGATACGCATGATGAGCATATCGGCCTTGCCCCCGAAGTAACCGGAGATGCCGCCCAGGATCACGCCAATGACGGTGGCGATAATGACGGAGACGGCGCCAACCGTCATAGTGACGCGGCCGCCGTTGACGATACGGGTCAGCAGGTCGCGGCCCAGGCCGTCGGTGCCCAGGGCGAAGCCCTTTAACCCCCAGGTCTGCACGGAGCCATCCTCCATGACGGCGTAGTTCTGGAAGTTGCCGGTATACAGGGCCCGGATATTCGCGCCATGCGCCACGCAAGCAGGCACATCGCACTGGTGGTATTTATTGCTGCCCCAGGAAACCACGTCGCCGTTCTCCAGCAGCGCGGTATAATGGAAACGTCCGGCATAAAGCTCTTTCACCGGGGATACAAACTGCGGTACGTTCTTTTCGCCGTTTTTATCATTGCCCCAGACGACCACCCGGCCGTCCTCGGTAACGGCAGCCATGGTAGAGCTGGTGGCCGCGATGTCTTTGACTTTTGCCGTTTTAAGCTCCTCGGGAATGGCGGCGAAAGCGCTTCCCTTATCCTTATAGCCAGTATAAGCTACGGAGCCGTCCTTGAGCAGGCAGATATACTCGTTGCTGGTCAGGGCCACCTTGGCGATCTGGCCATGGTACTGGCTGCGCATTTTAATATCCGCCAAGTTGGTATTGCCCCAGAGGTACAGGGTGCCGTCGCTGCTTACGGCGGCGGAAAACTGGTTGCTGGCTTCCAGCTGGATGATGTCCCAGCTTTCGTCCGGAGACTTCATTTTCTTCTTCATGTCGCTGGAGAAATTGGCTTGCTGCAAACGGGTGTTGCCCCACACATAGAGTTGACCGTTTTTATCCAGCGCCACCACATGGTCGTCGCCCGCGGCGAACATCACGATGTCGGCCTCCTGCACTTCCTGCGGGATATCCGCCACATTGATTTTTTCCGTGATGCGGGTATAGCCCCAGGTATGCAGTTTGCCATCGGTATCCAGGCCGACGCCGTAAGTGCGGCCCGCCGCGATATCGGCAATTTTGCCCTTCATTTCATTGGGCACGCTCATCATGTTCTGGCTGGGGGGCAGATTGATCAGGGTGGAATCCTGCTCAGACAGATCCAGCACCCAATACCGGGGGCCGATCAGCACGAACAGGAAAACCAGGAAAAAGCCCACCAGGCCCACACGCACGGTAGGTTTGCTTAAGAAATTGCGCAGCATGGTTCGGAAGGGCGTCTGCACCTGCTCTTCCTGCATGATGTTCTTTACTTCCTGATCCGAGCCTACCATACCGCGTTTCAGCCAGCGGGTCAGGAAAAAGCCTTTCTTCTTTGCCATTTTTCCTTCCCTCCTTACTTATCCACGCGGACGCGCGGGTCTACCAGGCCGTAGCTGATATCGATCAGCAGAGAGCCCACCAGAGAAACGATGGAATAGAACATCTGAATGGCAAGCACCAGTTCAAAGTCATTGTTGTTCAAGCCCTGCCAGTACAGCCTGCCCATACCGTTCAGGGAGAACGTGTTTTCGATGATGACGGAACCGCCGAAGATACCCAGGAACCAACCGAGAATAGACGTGATAACCGGCAGCAGGGCGTTGCGCCAGGCGTGGGAATAAATGACCACCTTTTCCTTGAGGCCCTTGGCCCGGGCGGTGCGGATATAGTCCATGCTCAGGGCGTCGATCATGGAGGAACGCACATAGCGGGTCATGCCGCCCAGGGAGCCGAAGGTCATCACAATCACGGGCAGGGCGATATGGTACAGCATGTCCACAAACTCTTCCCAGCCACTCTGGTATTCCATGCCCGCCGTCTTCTGCCCCATGATGGGGAAAACGCGCCACAGCACGCAGAACAGATACATAAAAATCAAAGCGATGATGTAAATAGGAATGGAATAGCCCAGCATGGTCACCACCTGGGTGGCGCTGTCAAACTTTTTGCCCTTATGCACGGCGCAGTAAATGCCCAGCGGAATGGTGATCCCCAGTGACGCGATGGTAGAAAAGATATTGATAAAGATCGTGTTCCCCATCGGGTCCTTGATCACGTCCACCACGTCCCGCTTATACAGGTTGGAATAGCCGAAGTTGCCCTCCAGCATACCGTTGAACGTGCCGTCCGTATCCTTCCACAGCCCCATCCATCTGAGGTAGCGCACCAGCAGCGGGTCATCCAGGCCCATTTGCTGACGCAGCTGCTGATACATCGCCTGGTAGTCGTCCGCTTTCATCGTTTTGCGCAGCGGTTCCATTTCCTGCCTCGCCGGATCGGTGGGGATCAGGTTATAGAGCGCATACATCAGGAAAGATAGGATCACAAAAACCACCACGATGTATCCGCAGCGCTTGAGAATATACTTGCCCACGAGGCATTTCCCCCTTACAACTGCTTCTTGCCCTTCCGGGCAATGGCATCAGCCTGTTTCAGCGTCAAACGGGCTGATGCCATTGCCCCAGGTGTCCTTTGGAAAAACAGGGGAGCGGGCACGGGTGCCCGCCCCCCTGCTGTAAGTATCTGATTTACGTTATTATTCCGCAATGTTCGCGTACACGATGGCATTCTGGAAGGACCAGTAAGAGGTCTGTTCGTAGTTCTCCAGCCAGTCGGGATACACGGTCACATAGATGTTGCTGTACAGCGGCACTTCGGGAAGCAGTTCGTTCCACAGCTTGATGAACTGCTGCCAGTAGTTCAGATAGCCTTCGCTGTCGCCGGCTTCAACGCCGTACACCATATCATAGGTCAGCTGATCCAGTTCGGGCACAACCAGGAAGTTGGTGTTGTAGCCGTCGGCCAGCTTCTTGGGGTCGGTGGTATAATCGTCGTAACGGTCATACACAGGAGTGGACCAGTTGCTGGCCAGGTTGAACATGCCATAGGTGGGCACGCCGTACTTGTCGCCCTGGGAAGCGTCGCGGTACATATAGTTGAGCAGTTCGGAGAAGGTCATCACGTTCTGGTTGATCTTCATACCGGCGGCGGCAGTCTGTTCGCCGTTGGCCAGCATAACGCTCAGCAGGTCGGATACGGAGCTGCCTTCGGAGGAGGACCATTCGATGATCAGGGGCATCAGGATGGTGCCGTCGGCCAGAGTCACGTTGTGCACATAGGTGCCGGCTTCTTCAGCGGTGACCTTCTTGTAGCGGATGCCTTCCACGTAGTCGTTGCCGGCTTCGTCGTACACCCAGCCATCGGCGACCAGCTCGGCCACGGCGGCTTCGGGATTGTAGGCATAGTTGTTCAGGTTTTCATCCAGCCATTCTTCGGCAGCCTGAGCCATCCACATAGCGGTGCCATAAGGGCCGTTCACAACGCCGCCCCAGCCTTGGCAGAAGGTGTTGGCAAATTCGTTGCGGTCCAGCAGCAGAGCCACGGCATGACGGACAGCTTCAAACTGGGTGGGGCCAAAGTCGCACTGGAAGAAGATCTTG
>JAFXMP010000312.1 GCA_017530275.1 Clostridia bacterium
CTGGCGCACCGCGTGGCCCCGGGCCACGGTTTGCTTGCGCACCGGCACGTCGGATTGATTATACAGGGTATCCTCCGGGCAGATGTCGTACCCGCCGTAATGGATGCCGGGATGAGGAGGGGTATGTGTTTTGAACCAGTCCGGGTCCTGACCTCGCAGGTTCAGGAAGCGCAGGGCCATGTTCCGGTAGCGTGCATTCCCCGTGGCATGGTACAGCCGCAGCAGACCGATTTCGATTTCCTGGTGTCCGGGAATGCCCACTTCTTTTTCAAAGCGGTCGCAGATGTGATCCGCCAGGCGGGCGCAGATATGAAGCAGCTCGTCTTTTTCCGCCGCTTCATGCAGGGCAGCGGCGGCTTCCAGCAGGTGCCCGGCGCAGTAAAGCTCATGGCATTCCAGCAGGTTTTTCCATTTGTTTTCCGGCTCCTTCACGGTGAAATAGGTATTCAGGTAGCCGTCCTTCTGCTGGCAGCGTCCGATCAGTCTGACAATTTCATCCACCCGTTGGGATAACGCACTGTCCCATTTCAGGGCAAGGGAATAGGCCGCCGCCTCCAGCCACTTGGCCACATCGCTGTCCTGAAACACCATGCCGTAAAACGCGCCAGTTTCTTCCCCTGCGGCCATGCGGAAATTGCTGATGGCGTGGGATTTCTCCGCGCCCGGCACTTCGTCCCGGAGGATGCTTTCCATGTAGGGGATGGTCACATCCGTCATAAGCGTCTGGCGGGGCGACCAAAAGGCGTCCCGGATTCGCACCCTGTTCATCGGTATTTCCCGGATGCTCATTGCCGTTCCCCCTCCGTTAATTCTTCATACCGGTCATCACGATGCCTTCCACAAAGTACCTTTGCCCGATCAGATAAAACACGATGCCGGGGATAAAGGAAAGGCAGGTGGCGCACATGATGCTGCTCCAGTCGTCGTTGAAGGAACCCCGGAAGATATTCAGGCCCAGGGCCAGGGTGTAGCGGTCCCGGCGAGTGATGTAGGTGACCTGCTGCAAAAGATCATTCCACAGCTCAATGAATTTCAACAGCCCCACCACGATCATGGCGGATTTGATGGCGGGCACGATGATGAAAAGCAGGATGCGAAAAAAGCCGCAACCGTCGATGGTGGCCGCTTCGTCCAGCTCCCGGGGCACGGTCTTGACGAACTGGCGGATCAGGAAGATATTGAATGCGCCGCCGCCGCAGAAGTGGGGCAGGATCAGGGGCCAGTAGGTATTGACCAGGCCCAGCTTGCTCCAGGCGATGAACAGCGGGATCAGCGTGACCATACTGGGCAGCAGCATGGAGCCCACGCACAAAGTAAACAGGAACTTCTTTCCCCGGAAGCGCAGCCGGGCGAAAGCATAGCCGCCCATGGTGGCGGTGATCACAGCGCCCAGCACTGCGGGGATCAGTATGGTCATGGTATTGCCCAGGAAGGTCAGATACTCAAAGGATTTCATGGTATCGGCATAGTTGCTGAACCGCCATTCCGGGGGCGTAAAGGCAGGGGGATAGGCGTACAGTTCGCCGTTGGACATGAGGGACGAACGGAAAATCCAATAGATGGGGAAGAGGACGACCAGGCCCAGTAGGATCAGCAGGATGAGGCACAGGATATCCACCGTCCGCTCCCGCTTTTTCCGGGAAGCCAAATGGTTTTTTTTCGCTGCCACGCTCATTCCTTATCATCTCCTTCGTAGAAGATCCAGCCCGTGCTGGTGGCAAACAGGATGCCCGTAAAGATGGCGATGAGGATAAACAGAATCACAGCGATGGCGCTGCCGTAGCCGTATTTGTGGGATTTGAATGCCTGGGTATACAGCATATAACACATGTAATAACTTCCGGTGCCTGGGCCGCCCTTGGTCAGCGACAGGGCGGGAGTGATCACCTGCAGGTTGCTGACGAGACTCATGAGCAGGTTATAGAAAATAATGGGGGTCATGCAGGGAATGGTGATCTTCCAGAACCGCTGCCAGGCATTGGCCCCGTCGATCTCAGCGGCTTCATGGTAGGTGCGGGGCACGTTCTGCAACCCCGCCAGGAAAATCACGATCAGGTTGCCGCTGAGCCAAACGGCGATTAGCGCCAGGGACGGCGTGACCATCCCGCTGGAATCCAGGAATTTGACGGATGCGCCACCGGACAGCTTGATAAGGTAATTGAAGAACCCGTGGTTGTAATCGTACAGCCATTTCCAGCCCAGGTATACCGCCAGGGCGGGTAGCACGTAAGGCAGATAGAAAATCGCGCGGAAAAAGCCTCGGGCAGGCACCTTGCGGTTGAGCAGCATGGCGATGATCATGGAATAGACCACGCTGCCGACGACGGAGATTCCTGCGTATTCCAGGGTGGTAAGGAGGGAACCGTAAAACTTGGTGTCCCTGGTGAACAGGCGCACATAGTTTTCCATGCCCACGAACTTCATTTCGCCAAGGCCGTTCCAGCTGAACAGGCTCAGGGTAAAGGAGGCGAGCATGGGCAGGTAGGTGATGCAGGTCAGGCCGATCACCGAGGGCAAAAGCAAAATCCACGCCGCCCTGGTTTCAGCCCGGTTATACTTAATTTTTTTCTTTTTTGAAAGGACTGTCATTGTGCAGGCCTCCCGTTCGGATGATTTTGAAATCGGGGGAACGCAAAGCGCGTTCCCCCGTTCTTCATAAATTGTTTATCAGTCTACGACGATGGCTTCGCAAAGCTCGGGATAGATTTCATTAATCACATCCTCCGCCGTGCGCTCGCCGCTCCATACGCTCTGGAGGGCGGTAAAGAGAATTTCATTGGTGGTGATCTGGGTATTGGGAGTGAAGTACCAGCAGGTGGGCTTGGCGTAATTCATGGTGTAATCCACCAGCACCTTCTTGCCGGTTTCAAAGTCCTTGTTGTAGGGATACTTTTCGTTGCCCAGCCATTCGTTGATTCCTTCCTCGGTCTTGTAGAAGTATTCGCTCTTGGGAAGCCAGATGCCGGTGAGCACCAGGGCGTCCCAGTTGCTTTCTTCGCGGGTGTACCACTTGACGAAGTCATAGGCTTCCTGCTGATGCTGGCCCTTGAACACGCCGGTCAAGCCGGAGGTGCAGATGGTGACTTCTTCCTTCATCACGGGCAGAGGCGCGATGCCGTAATTGATGTCCAGGTTCGGGAAGTCGGTGCCCAGGCGCCAGGTGCCGTCGGTGGTCATGGCGACAGTCTTGCTGCCGATGCCTACGCCGACGCCGTTATCTTCGGGAATGACGTTGAGGGGCGCTACATGCTCCACCAGCGCCAGTTCGGCGACCTTCTGGATGGACTCGATGGCTTC
>JAFXMP010000313.1 GCA_017530275.1 Clostridia bacterium
TCCATGCTTATAAGTATAGCACAGATTACTTGATTTGTCGAGATTTATTTGCCAGAGTAATAGTAACCGGCTTTCAGGCTGGCCGCGTCCCGGAAGGTGATCCTCATCCTGCCGTCTGCGATTTCCACGGTATAGCTGTCGGCTGGCACGATGTCTTCATTGCGCACGCCCCAGCGGATGTCCAGTACCTGTACATCAAAATCATCGGGCAGGGCGTTTTTCAGCGTGACCACGTTCCCGTCGATGGATTCCACCGGCAGCGCGGAGCCCTCTACTTCCAGGAAGGTTTTGCCCGCCTTGCCTTCCAGGGCGTTGACTACGGCTTCCTGGGCGGCCGCGCTGACCAGGGTCGCGCCGGAAACGGTATCCACCCCGCCGCTGGTCATATCCATGGCCTTGACTTCTTCCAGGGTCTTGCCCACGAATTTTTCCAGCAGCCCGCCGTTTACAGCCGCGTCAAAGTAGGGCTTGTTCTTGTTGGCCCAGAATTCCTCATTGCCCTCCTGCACGGAACCCGCGCCGCCCGTTCCGTTGTCCGTAACGTTCGTGATCACGCCGTGATCGTCCACTTCAACCGCCAGCTTTACGTTGTAAAAAGGCGGATGAATGAAGGGCGTGACAGCGGGGTAATAACGCTGATCCACGTTGGCGTCGCCGTCCAAAGTCTGATCGGCCAAGGCGCAGGATGCGCCCAGCGCCAGACACAGCGCCATTATCAGGGCAAGCAGGGAACGAAATGTTTTCATGGGGAACCTCCTTTATCGGTTTAATTGTATGAAAACTGCCGGGGCTGGATCGTCAGCCGGGACAGGTCCCATCCTTCCTGTTTGCGCCGCAGATAACCTTCCGTACAGCGGCGGCACCGGGCGAAATATCGCTGTGCTTCTTCCTCGTCGCTTTCAAAAACCTTCCACATGCCCGTGCATTTGCATTCCTTGTGCTCGATAAATCCTTTCACATCCACAGCAGGAAAGCCCAGGAACAGCCCGATCTCATGGGGGAAGGAATCGCACTCCCGCAGCCGACGGATCAGATAAGCGATCTTTTCAATCGCTTTTCCTTTGGGATAGCCAGTTTCCCGCAGGATGTCCTCCGCAACGGGGTTTTGCAAATCACGCTCCAGCATCTGCGGACGATATAGATAAATCAACGCCCGGCCATTCTGAACCCGCAGCGGGAAAGCCCGCACGTCCTTATGAATGAGGCACCGATTGACCATGCGCAGACTTTCCGTCAATTCTTCCCGGCTTTCAACAGGGCAGCTGAATAAGCTTCCCGTTTTGATGGCTGCCAGCGTCGGCGCACAGCAGCGGATCACGGTTTCCTCCGACATGCTTCCCTCCGAAGTTAGATTAAACTAACCTATGTTCTGAAAATATGCTGCCCGATGAAGGTTTCTGTCAAGGAGCAGCATTGTTAGATATTTCTAACATCCTTATCTTATCATCGTTTTATCCGATTGTCAAGCATCAGGCGAATATATTGATAGAAAAAGATCCGCCGCCAGCCTTATTCTTCTGTTTTAAGCGCCGCCACCATATCGATATTTCTGTTCTTTCTTGCCACCATCAGGCCCACAAACAGGGAGACAAGGAACGTCAGCAGGATGGAAATCAGATAGGTGGCCGGCCCAAGAGTCAGCTTCATTTCATATTCGGAGGCCAGCGCGTTCAGCAAGTATTGCAGCACGCCGATACCTGCGGGCAGGCCGATCAGGATGCCCAGCACAGACAGCCAGATGTTCTGCCCGATCAAAAGCCGTCCGACGCGGACGTTTTTGAATCCGACCACTTTTAAGGTCGCCATCTCACGATAGCGTTCCGTGTAGCTCATCACGCCCAGGTTGTACAGCACCACGATTCCCAGGATGACGGCCGCTACCACCAGCAGGAAAATCATCGTATTCATGAGATCCATGAAGGTGTTGAACGAATCCAGCACCGCCTGTTTCGTCTGGGTGTTCAGGATAGATCGGTTCGGGGCAACGTCCGTCTGGTTTGTGAAAATGGAACTCACAGTATAATCAATTCCCACCGTATCCGCGTATGCCTGTGTCATGACCACGCTTTCGCTGAGAGAACGAAGCACCCCGGCCACTGTGACAGTGTAGTTTTCGTCGCCGCCATAGGGCGAAAAGGACAGCGTATCACCCGCCCGCAAGTCGAATTCCTTGGCAATGCGGCTGCTGATATACGCGCCGCCGTCGCCCAAAGAAATCAAATTCATGTTTTCGTCCGCGAAACGCACCCGGTCGTGGGTAACGCTGTATATTTCCAAACCAAACCCCCGGTCGCCGATCTGGACGGAGCGTTGAGCGGCCCAATCTCCCTCATACTGCGCCGCGAGGCTTACGGCGTCCGCATACTTCGCGTTTTCCGCGTCCAGATTGATCTTCACCGCGTAATTGTTCGCCTGATCGAAGAATACGTCCACAAAGGCATTGGCGGTATCCTGCATTCCCAGGCCGCCCACCAGCAGCACCATGCAGCCAATGATACCGAACAGCGTCATACAGGAACGGGATTTATGGCGCAGGCAGTCCCGCAGATTCCACTTTGTGCCGAAGGACAGCGCTTTGAACAGCTTGGTTTCCTCGACAGCCAAATGCTTCATCCGCTTGGGCGTGTACGGACGAAGCGCGTCGGCAGCCGTGCCCTGGAGCATCTTTTTGACGGACATGAAGCCAATCACGGTCAGGAACACATTGATCAGGATCAGCACCAGCCAGCAGAACCACGGAACGTGCAGCCGCCAGGATGGCATATCGATATAAGTCGCCATGGCTCCGTCCGGATTCATGATAAACCAGCCCAGCAGATACCCGATGCCGATCCCCAATACGCTCCCCATCAGACCGATGATCAGCGCGTAGGCGGTATAATGGCGCAAAATCCTTTTATCGCGGAATCCCAGCGCTTTCAGCGTGCCGATCTGCGTTTTTTCGCTGGCGGCAATGCGGTGCATGGTGGTTACCATGGTCAGGATGGCAATCGCCAGGAAGAGTACCGGCAGAATGGAACCCATGGTCTTTCCTTCTTCCACTTCGCCCTGCGCTTCGGCCCAGGAGAGCGTTTCGGCTTTGGAAAGCACCAGCAGCGTTTTGCCCAGCGCCCGGTCAGCTTCCGCCACAAAATCCTCTTTGGAAAGAGAGGATTTCACGTTGATCTGATAATACAAAGAATTTCCCATCATCATTCGGAACAGCTTGGGAATGGCGTTTTCCAGCATGACGGGCGAAATATAAGCGAAACCGTAGGAGGTATAATCCGGCATCATCTGCGTTTCGTCCGGCAGACAGATCAGATACTCGCTGGCTTTGACCAACCCCTTGACGGTTCCCGTGACCTCGACGGTCTTGTAAGCCAGGGTCATGGCATCGCCCAGCCTAATGCCGTTGGCTTTCGCATAGGAATCTGAAAGCCAGATGCCGTCCGGGTCATCCGGATCGTACGCTTCACCTTCCATGACCAGAACGCCGGATACCGCTGTGTTTTCGCATACCGTCAGCGCGATCACATCCGTATCGTCTTTCACGGACGTGTTGACAGACAGGAAGCGTGTTGCGTCCTCAACCCCGTTAATAGCAAGGATTGCGGCAACATCTTTCTCGGCAAAGCCCTTTTCGTTATAGACGCGGTAATCCGCAAACCCCGTGGCCGTATAAATTTCCTTAAGATTTGTCTCAAGGCTGTACCATTCGATGTTGAACCCCAGGAATACGCCCGCACCCAGCGCGATCATGATGACCATAGAAATGAACTGCGCCTTGTAATGCCACAGCGTCCGGAACAGCTTTTTCAGCAGCATCACCAATCCACCTCTTCCACTGCCAGAGGAGCCGCCTGGCTTTCGCAGGATTGGATCTTGCCGTTCTTTACCCGCACCACCACATCGGCCATCCTGGCGATATTCTGGTTATGGGTGACGATAATGATGGTTTTTCCCATGTCCCGCGCCATGGACAGAAGCAATTTCAGCACCATCACGCCGGTTTCGGAATCCAGGGCGCCGGTGGGTTCGTCGCACAAAAGAATCTTGGGGTTCTTGGCCAATGCCCGGGCAATGGACACCCGCTGCTGTTCGCCGCCTGATAATTCGGAAGGGAAATTGTGCTTGTGATCCAGCAGACCCACAGCGTCCAGCATATCATGGCTGCTCAGGGGGTTTGGGGCGATCTCCTTGACCAGCGCCACGTTCTCGATCACCGTCAGGGTGGGGATCAGGTTGTAGCTCTGGAACACGAAGCCCACGGTCGCAGCGCGGTAATCCGCCAGTTCATTGGCGGTCAGGGTGGAAATATCCTTTCCGTTTACGATGATGGTGCCCTCCGTTGGACTGTCCAGACCGCCCAGTAAATTCAGCAGCGTACTTTTTCCCGCGCCGCTGGGGCCCAGGATGACGATGAACTTTCCCTCTTCCAGCGCAAGATTCACATGATCCAGCGCCTTCTGTTCATGCTCCCCGTTTTTATATATCCTTGATACATCTTTGAATTCCACAACAGCCATTGCAACTTCTCCTTTTGTTAGATATTTCTAACTGCGTGGCCATCATAACACGCTCTTTACGCTCTGTCAATAGGATAAAGGCCGTATCTTGCCGCTTTCCATCTGATACGCCTGATCAGCATAGTTCAAAGCGTCTTTTTCATGCGACACCAGCAGAACGGCTTTGCCCGCATGGGCGGCGGCGCGAAAGGCGGAGAGAACCAGGGCCGTGTTTTCATCATCCAAATCACCGGTAGGCTCGTCCGCCAGCAGGATATCGCTCCCTTGGATCATGGCGCGGGCAATGGCCATTCGGCGAAGCTCGCCGCCAGACAGCGACCCGGGCCGGGAGCCGGCCAAATGCGCAATGCCGATATGGTCCATCCATTGCAGGGCGGATTCAGCGGGGAGCGGTTTTCCGTACAGCTTTGCGGGGAGCAGAATGTTTTCCATGACCGTCAGGGTGTCGATGGCGCTTCGGCCCTGGGGAATCACGCCGATTTTTTCGCTCCGCAGGCGGGAAAGGGCTTTGTCGTCCAAACTGTACAGGTCGGTTTCATCGATCCATACCCTTCCTTCCGTTGGGGCCAGCAGCCCGGCGAGCATATTCAGCAGCGTGGTTTTCCCGCTTCCGCTGCGGCCCATGAGCAAGGTCACCTGGCCGCCCCTGATTTCCAGGCTCAAGGGACTGACGGCATAGAAATAATTGGCGCTGCCCGTTTTGCGGAAATACCGTTTGGAGATGTTTTCAGCTTTGATGGTCATTTCAGTTTCCCTCCCGCAGGGCAGATCCGGGATCGA
>JAFXMP010000314.1 GCA_017530275.1 Clostridia bacterium
CTATTCTCCGCTTCGTCCCACGACTGATCCCACATCACCGGGGGATAACCGGCGATTTCAAAGCCCATATTTTCGGACCGTCCCAGCCGGTTTTTGCAGACGAAATTGACGACGTACTCCGCCACGCCCTCCGCCCAGAAACCGAATTGCGTGCGGGTTTGGGCGCAGTGCATGGTCAAATAGTGCACGTACTCATGCAAAAGCGTGATACGCGCGTTTTCCCATCCGTTGAACAAAGTGATGATATTTCTTCTTCCGTTATAATACGCGTTCGCCGTATCGGCCATCCCGTCTTTGCCGCAAAAGTCGGTCAGGATATCGACAGCCGGGATCTCATCGGGGATAAAGCCTTTCAGAGCCGCGCGTGCTTCCTGCATATCCGCCTCGGCGTCGGCCAGCATCGCATACAGCCCTTCAAAGAACGCGTCCTCGCCAAGCAGCTCGATATCCGCTTTCGCAGCATACCACGTTGCCGAGTCCGTTTCGACCAAATAGGGATGTGTGTCCGCCCGTTCGCCCGTGTTCTCCGTCCGCTTAAACCCCTGCTGTTCCGCGCAGCCGCAGGCCAGCATTGCGATCAGCACCGCACCGAGCAACACAAAAGCCGTTCTTCTCATTCCTGTCCTTCTCCTTTCCCGCTATCCAATGCAAAAGATAGGCAGTGCATGGTTAAAGGCCGCGCTTTTTTGCCGGTATTTTAAGTGCAGCTGTTTTCATACTGCTTGCTCCTTTTAACATCGGATGAAGCGCTCAGCATTTTTTCTTTCCAATAGGTATCCCGGCAAACCGGAAGTTCCTGTTCAGTTCATTTCTACCAGAACCGCTTTATCCGGTGAAAAATAATCGTCCGAATTGCTGCTGATCCCCGCAGCCTGATATGCCTGATCGAAGGTTATCTCCTCTAAATTGCTTAAATATACGAAAGATGAATCCACAGCCGCGTTCGGCATTCTGCCATCAATCTCAAGCCGGTATTTATACAATCGGTCCTCACACATCCACGTCCCGTCCGTCATCTCATAGTATGTTTTCATATTCCCCTCTATCGTGTTTTTAACAGCGGCTTTCTTTGTACATCCAGAAAATGAGATGGCCAACAGGAGACACAGCAGCATCATTGCAATTTTTTTCATGTTCATCCCTCCGCTTTTTATTTGGCCTCGGCTTCTTCGCTGAAATCCGTGTCCATGGCAATTTGCAGCCTGTAATCCGGATACGCTTTCTGGACGGTTTCGCATACGTCCCGGTACACCTGTTTGCGGTCCTTGGCGTCAAAGCTCACCACGATGTCGAACCGGATCGTCTTTTCCGCCTGATCCAGATAGAAGCCGTGCATTTGAAGCACATACGGGTTTTCGGCCGTGATCTGGGCCGCCTTTTCCCGGGCGGCCGCCGCCGCCGGGTCCTTCGTGTTATAGGAATACACGCCGACGGCTGTGAGAAGCACATGATGCTTTTCCAAAACAGTCACTGTGACTTTTCGGATGAGCTTGTCCAGGTCGTCCGCGGAGAGGGTGTCCGGCACCTCGATATGGACGGAGCCGTTGTAGGCGTCCGGCCCGTAATTGTGCAGCACCAGGTCATACGCGCCGCTGATTTCCGGATAGCCGGCGATGGTCGCCTTGATGTCCCGGGCAAGCTGCGCGTCGGCCCTCTCCCCCAGGATTTTGGACAGCGTCTCGCTCAGCATCCCGATCCCGGATTTGATGATCACCGCGGCGATCACCGCGCCCAGCCACGCTTCCAGGGAAACATGGAAAATCAGATAGATGCCGGCGGCCAGCAGCGTAGACGCGGAAATCACGGAATCCAGCGTCGCGTCCTCGCCGGAATTGACGAGGGAATCGGAATGGACTTTCTCCCCGACGCGCTTCACATACCGGCCCAAAACGATTTTGACCAAAACCGCAACGGCCACGATGATGAGGGAAAGGGCGGAGTAGTCCGGCGTTTCGGGACTGATGATCTTTTTTATAGATTCCACGAACGCGGTGACGCCCGCGTACAGCACCAGCAGCGAAATCACCATGGCGCTCAGGTATTCGATCCTGCCGTAGCCGAAGGGATGCTTCCTGTCCGGCTCTTTCCCGGCCAGCTTCGTCCCCACGATGGTGATGACGGAGCTGGCCGCGTCCGACAGGTTGTTCACCGCGTCCATCACGATGGCGATGGAATGGGCGGTCAGCCCGACGGCCGCCTTGAAGGCCGCTAAAAATACATTCGCCAAAATCCCAATGACGCTGGTTCTCACGATCACAGCGTCACGGCTGTTTTTTCTTTCCGAATCTTCGTTCCTCACGATCATCCGCCGCCTTTCCCGCTTTAAGTCAGTAATGCCTGCACCTGTTCGCGCTTTTCATACAAGACGCAGCCGCCCCTGTGATCGTCGTTAAGCAGATCGCCGGACTGAAGCGCGGTAAACAGGGAAGAATGCAAGGCGCCTTTCAGGCCCTTCTCCCGAACGTTCACGTCGGAATAGGGCGAGAAGGGACACGGCTCCGCGCCGCCGTGGGAATTGATGTGGAAAAACCCTCTCCCCGCCGCCAGGCACCCGCCGGAACTCTTTTCGTCGCCGGGGAAGGAGATGAACACCATTTCAGGGACTTCCCTGCGCAGGCGGTCGATTTCCCCGGCTAAATATTCCCTTTCGGTATCTCCGGGAGCCAGTTCCTGGCTTTCCTCCGTCACCGGTACGAATTCCACAAAGATGACGGCCTTGCAGCCGCGATCGGAAAGGCTCTGAATAAAGGAATCGGAGGATACCTCTTTCAGGTTTTCCGTGGTGACCGTGACGGAGGCCCCGAAGATCAGCCCTTTCTTTTGAAAGGCGTCCATGTTGGCGATCAGGCGGTCGTAGATCCCTTTTCCGCGCCTCGCGTCGGTTGCTTCCCGGTTTCCCTCGATGCTCATGATGGGAAGCAGGTTGCGGCAGCGGTCAAACAGGGAAAGATATTTGTCGTCGATGAAGGTGCCGTTGGTGAAGATGGGGAACAGGATGTTGGGGCGCTCTCCGGCGGCCTCGATCACGTCCCGCCGCAGCATGGGTTCCCCGCCCGCCAGCAGGATAAAGCTGATGCCCATATCGTCCGCTTCACTGAAAACCCGGCCCCATTCCTCGCCCGTCATCTGCGCCACCGGTTCCGCGTCCACCGTAGCGTGGTTGCACCGGGAATAGCAGCCCGCGCAGTGGAGGTTGCATTTGCTGGTAATGCTGGCGATCAGGAAGGGAGGGACGTGCTCCCCGTTCTTTTCCGTTTCCGCCCGTCGTTTGGAAGCGGCCCGGCTCGCGGCGGCGAACCGGAGCATAAAGGCGCTTTCTTTCGGGTTTTTGAGCGTGGCCTTGACGGCGTCCTTCACCACCCGCTCCACGCCTTTTGTCATATAAGCCTGTATATCAAAGCTCTGATCCATACTTCGCATTCAATGATCCCTCCGCAATGTCCTTTCTGATAACCACAAATCCTATTGTAATCACGAGCCGAGGAAAATCAATACAAAATCGCTCTCCATTTCTCTCATTATGAGATATAACCGCCTCCGTTTGCGTTTTACTTTTCCAGCGGTCCCTTGTAGGATATGATCCCGCCGATGCTTTTGACGTTCTGATACCCCATCCGCATAAGGCGGCTCACAGCCCGCCTGCTCCTTGTGCCGCGCAGACAGTAGACGAAAAGCGGCTTGTCCTTCGGCAGCGTTACTTGCTCAATCGCGGACAGGGGCGCGTTGACGGCGCCGGGAATATGGCCGGATCGGAACTCGTCGGCCTCCCGGACATCCAGGAGAACAGCGCCCGGCGTATTCCGGCATTCCTCAACCGCATCGTTTATGCTGGCCCTTTTGAAGAAAAACATTTCCTGCCTCCTCTGCTCCATCCCAAATCCGTATACACCCGCATCCAGAGGAACGGTCCAGCCGCTCACGTTCCCGATCCGCAGGGGCATCGTCAGCCTTTTCTCACAGCGTTCTTTTCATCGCCTCGACAAATGCGCCGAATATTTTTCTGCTGTTTTCGTCCGTCCTGTACGCAAACTCCGGGTGCCATTGGACGGCCCACAGGAAACGCTGATCCGGCTTGTAAAAGGCTTCCACGATGCCGTCGGGCGCGGCGGCCATCACTTGAAGCCCCTTTGCGATGGCCTTCACCGCCTGATGATGATAGCTGTTGACCGGCAAAGTTTCTTTTTCCAGACAAGCATATAACGGAGAATCCCTGTATACCGCCACATCATGCACAGGCTGGTCGTAAGGCGGCTGGCCGTGGTGGTTTGTTTCGGAAGGGTGCTGCAGCGGGAGATCCTGATACAGCGTTCCGCCAAGCGCCGCGTTGATGAGCTGAATGCCCCGGCAGATGCCGAATACCGGCTTGCCCGCTTTTTCAAACGCGCGCAGAAGCAGAAGATCCGATTCATCAAACCGTCCGTCGGAATATACCTCTGTCGTTTCGTCCTTATCACATCCGTAAATCGCGGGATCAATGTCAGCCCCGCCGCTGATGCATAAGCCGTCAAGCACGCGGGCAAAGGCTTCCGCATCAGATTCCGATACGATCAGCAGGATCAGGCAAAGCACAGTGGGATCAGCGGCTTTGAAGTAGTCGATATAGGCCTGGATTTCGTAACAGGCGACCTGTCCGTAGACTTCGGTCTACCTCGATGTAATACCGATCATAAGCGGTTTCATAGTCATCCTCCTGAGGGTTGAAGCGGTTTCCGGTTCATTGC
>JAFXMP010000315.1 GCA_017530275.1 Clostridia bacterium
GTTGGTGGTGATCACAAAATAGTCCTTGTCAGCCATAAGCTGAAGAAGGTTCTCGTAGACAGGCTTCGGCGCTTTCGCGTATCGGTTGCAGTAGATATGCCTGCTCCACCAGGCCCAATATGTCTCCTCATCCGGGAAGGGATAAAAGCCGCCGGAATACATGTCTGTGATCCCGAACCGCTCCGCGAAATCCGAAAACCAGTACCGGAAGCGTTCACCGTTGTAGACAAAGCCAGCCGAGGTGGACAGCCCCGCTCCCGCGCCGATGACGATGGCGTCCGCTGTCTTCAGTTCCGTCTTCAACCGTTCGATCTGTTCCGCCCGGGTGCCGATGCCCATGGACAAGCCGTCCCGGAAACCGCGCACTCCGTCCAGCCCTTGATGAATCGTTTCCAGATAGCCATTGGGCTGCTCATCGTAATTCCTGCTCATAGTATTCTTTATCCTCATCCTTGAAAACATTGAAGATCACCCGATCCACGACACCTGGATGCCTGGTCATCCAGCCTCTTACGGTTTTCACGGCAATTTCAGCTGCCCGTTGACCCGGAAAACGGAAAACCCCTGTGGAAATACAGCAGAAGGCCACGCTTTTCAGCCCATTCTCCAGGCACATATCCAGTGTGTTCGTGTAGCAGTCAGCCAGCGCCTTTTCCATCGTCGGTGTCAGTTCGCTCTCGACGATCGGCCCGATGATATGGATCACCTTTTTCGCGGGCAGGTTATAGGCGTCCGTCAGCATCGGGACAGCCGTCGGCTGCTCGTAATCCGGGCCGTACCGCCGCCTGAGCGCTTCCATCTGCCGGTGACATGCGGCGCGAAGCTGAATGCCTGCAAAGGAGTGGATGCAGTTCACGATTCCTATCCGAATCACACAGTTTCAAATAGTCCATTTCCCCTTGTTCTTTTTCATCATTATGGGAAAAGAAATCATCGTAGCTTTCTGTCTGGCATCCTTTGATGAAGATGTGGCAAATCTGTTCATTGCCATTGCGGGTAACATAAATCCTCTCTATCACGCTGTTGATGAGGCCAACGATTTCCTGGGTCTCCGCATTTTCCAATAGCTCGCTAAGGGAAAGAATCGTTTGTTTGATTTGTTCAAAATCTTTCATGTGCTGTTGATCGTCCGCCGTGGTCTGCTCCATCCTGGAAAGCAGCTTTCTCTTTTCGGCAATTTCTGCAGTCATATCGTTGATATCCGCTTCGAGATAGGGACGTGTCGCAGCAGTAGCGTTTCGTAACGCTTTCACCTGAGACTTAATCGCGCCCTCCAATTTATCGATTTCCTTACGGACTGCTTTGATTTCAATTTGCTTTTTATCCGTTTTTATCATTTGATCGATTTTATCCTGAATAGCTGCAAAGTAATATTCCTTTTCTTCTTCTGCCATAGATGAAAGACGCTCCAGAATGTATTCATCCATTTCCACGCCTCTTACCGCCTGATAATCGCACGGGCCTTTCCTGATGGCGTTTGGGCAGGCATATTTGAAACGAGGCTTTCCATGAGTGAAGCGATTGCTCTCGGGAATAACATTCAGGCGTTTATGACATTTCGGGCAATAGATCAAGCCAGACAGCAGTGCGTTGGTGGATCGGTGGGGGCGATTATAACGGTCAGCAATCTCTTCTTTCAAAGCCTGCGCTGCCACCCAGTTTTTCCCCTCAATAAAGCCTTCATGCCTGCCGACAGCAATGATCCATTCCGTGATGTCCTTTGCGTGAGTCACTTTCGTAAATTCCGGTTTCAGAAAAGACGAATCATCGGACGCCTCCTTCGTCTGCTGCGTCCTGTTATATACCGATACGCCGTGAATGCCGTCAAAATCGCTCTCATCCCCATACACATTCCCATCGTGTTCAATAAAATACTGATAAGCGTCCTTGTCGGCGATACAATATACGGGGTTTCTGATAATATCCTTTACCGCGAGAACAGTAAATTCTGTTCCCATCTTTGTATGCCGGCCTTCTTCATTCAGCTTTTGCGCCGTGGCATTCATGCTCCTGCAGGATAAGAACAGGGAAAAAATGCGCTGCACCAAAGTCTTTTCTTCTGGGATAGGCACAAGAAAAGTGAAGGCATTTTTCTTTTTCCCGCTGCCAAATTTGGAACGCTCCACGGTGTATCCTGTCGGCGTAATCCCGCCCATCCATCGTCCGTCTTTCGCCAGTTCAATCAAATTGTCCTGGATACGTTCTTTTATTACGTCCCGTTCAAACTCCGCGATCATGCCCAGCATCTGAATCATGAGTTTGGAATTGCTGTCTTTCGTGTTGAGATTGTTAGAACTGATCAGCAGCGCAACGTCATGCTTATTCAGGTATTCGATCAAATTCGTCAGGTCAGCCATGCGCCTGCTGATGCGGTCTAATTTATAGCATACGATTGCGCGAATTCTATTCTGCTCCACATCCCGAATCATCCTTTGAAAACCGGGACGATCCGCATAGAAACCGCTTTTCCCCTCATCTTCGTAAATCGAAAACTCATAGTCGGGCGGCAGTTGGAGATGAAGCCGGGCGTATTCCTTACAGTATTCTTCCTGGTTAGCAATCGAATCTCCTTTGTGGGTGATTTTTGATTTGCGGGCATATATCACTACAATACGGTCATCCTCTTTGGCGATTTCCGTTTTCTTCATTTGATCACCTCCTCACACATTTCATATACACACATTTATTATATCGCAATGAACCAAATAAGTCCAGAGGAAAATTTGCGATTCCTCTGGACGTGTGAGTGAAGTGTTTTATCTCATGCTGCTTCCGGAAGCTCATTCATATCAATGTTCTTTAAGACCTCCATATCGATGCCACGAATCTGTTTCATGACCATTTCAATCCTCTTATCTTGGAAAGCCCGAAACGTCTTCTTTTTATCTTTACATGAGTAAATCACACATCTCATCTCCTTGTATTCGTTATCGTCTTTCAAGGACAGCCCTCCTTCATTTCAGGGCAAAACTGCGCTGCAATCATCACGCTTTTTAGTTTGAGATGTTTTCATACCCTCTCTCCCTTATCTTGCTGTTGATGCTTTCCATTATTGGCATAGTATGAAAGAATATCCTTGGGAATCCGATCCAGCAATGCTTTTGCCTGCTTATATTCGTGGTGGAGCTTCGCCTCTCGAAGCTGCTTTTCAATGCTTTCCCTGCCCTTGACGTCCAGTTCAGCCTCCAAGGATTCGTTTTCTTTTTTCAGCGCGGCATTCTCTGCGGCAGTATCGGTAAAGGCGACGTTGTACTTTTTCAGCTGGGTATGCATCCGTTCCACGTTGGGAATGTACTTATCGAGCAGCAGGCTGATTTCCTGGGCTTTGCTCTTGCCATTGAAAGGATTGATGCTGCCCAGAAGTTCTTCCAGCTTCTCCCGCTGTTTGGTCAAGCGGGTCATTTCCTTGAAGATACGA
>JAFXMP010000316.1 GCA_017530275.1 Clostridia bacterium
GAACAGGTTCAGCGCAGCGAAGGGGTGGCCCGTCCAGCAATCGTCCCGGCCTAAGTTGCTCACCGCCGCGATGGCGGATACCCGTTCCTTGCCCATTTGGTCAAAGGTTTCCCGCCAGAGGGGGGGCATGGCGTACAGATCGATCTGCTGACCGGTGTATTCCTGGGCCAGTTGGAATTCTACCGCCATAGCCGTGCGCTCCATGCCCAACAGCAGGGGAGAGAGGGGTTCCCGCACCTGGAAATCATAGGGTCCGTGCTTTACCTGCAAAATCACATTCTCATCAAAAGCGCCGTCCAGGGGCGTGTACAGGTCGTATGCAGCCCGGGGCCGGTCCGTTTGGGTGTCCCGCCAGTCCTGCATGCAGTTGTAGACGAACGCGCGCCATACCAGCTTACCGCCAAAGGGACGGATGGCCCGGGCCAGCATGTTGGCTCCTTCAGCGTGGGTGCGGTCATAGGTGTTGGGGCCGGGCCGGTGTTCGCTGTCGGCCTTGACTAAGAAGCCCGCCAGATCGGGCACAGCCGTCCATACGCGCTTCGCCGTATTCGCCCACCAGGCCTGCACCCGTTCGTCCAGGGGATCGGCGGTGCCTACGTCTTTGATGGGCTGGGAGAAGTCAATGGACAGCATGAGCCGCACCCCAAAGGGCCGCAGCAGGGCGGCAAATTTGCCCACTTCGGGAAGGAAGCAGTCGATCAGATGCTGGGCGGGCTGATGCACGTTCACGTTGTTCAGGCACAGCACGTTGATGCCCACGCTGCCCAGCATACGGCCCAACTGACGGATGCGGGCAGGATCATAGGAGAATGCACCGCCCTCGAACCACAGGGAACGGCCCGCGTAGCCCCGTTCGACGTCGCCGCTCATATTGTCCCAGCAGTTCAGCATGCGCAGGGGATAATAGGGCTTTTGGATACCGCGGGGGAGAGGCGCGTTCGTTTCCAAGGCAAAAATCAGAGCATACACGCCGTACAGCAGGCCCGCTTCGCCGCCCCGGATGGTATAGTCGGAAGCCGTTTTTGTGATCTCATAGGCTTCTCCCAGGGCTTCTTCCCGCTGGAAGCTCACCTTTTCCCGTTTGCCGTCAAAATACGTTTTTGCTTCCCACGTGGCTGCCGCCGATGGGGCGTCCGCTTCCGCTGGGATAGGTTCGGGCAGCGCACGCAGCCAGGCCAGCCGCTCTTTCCAATTGCTCATTTTTTCTCCTCCTGCGAATCAGCCAACTGAATCGTAATGCATGTATTGACGATACCATATCGCTCGGCGTGCCGGGATCCGCCGAGACGGACAATTGGCCTTCGGCCAATTTCATATTGATTATACCATACGCAGGCGATAGGAACAACAGGCGCAGCGGTAAACTTTTTTGCTGGGACAAAAAACCACGCGGCAGGATTTGAAAGAGGAGGCGGCGAAAGTTCAAGCAGGGAATTTGCCGTTAAAGGAGTTTTACGATGCGCATGATATGGAACGATAATTGGATGTTCGCAAACCTGCCTTTAGGCAGCACGAATGAAGATATGAAAAAAGCGGCGTTTTGTCCCGTGACCCTGCCTCACGACTGGCTGATCGCGCATACGGAAGATTTGTATGCTTCCAGCGACGGCTGGTACGTCAAAACGCTTGTAAACGAGGAATTGGACGATTGCGTCCTGCTGGACTTTGATGGGGTGTACATGGACGCAGACGTACTGCTGAACGGGGAAGTGATCTGTACACACCGATACGGCTACACGCCCTTTTTCGCGGACCTGACTGGGAAACTCAAGCCGGGAGAAAACGAAATCGCCGTGCATATCCGCCACCAAAGCCCCAATTCCCGCTGGTATTCCGGCGCGGGCATTTATCGCAGCGTGCGCCTGCTGTCCCTGCCCAAACGGCATATGACGCCGGACGGGCTTCAGGTAAATACCGCCCGGAACGGCGAAACCTGGATTTTGACAGTGGAAGCAGAAATTGCCGGGGAAGGGGAGGAAACGCCCAAAGTCACGCTGTATTCGCCGGAAGAAAAAGCGCTGGCCGAGCGCTGTATGGAAAAAACGGATGCAGGCGCAGCACTGTCCCTGACGCTTTCCGATATTCAGCCCTGGAGTGTACAAACCCCTGTCCTGTACAAGCTTGAATTGACTCTGGGCAGCCAAACGGAAACAATGTATGTGGGCTTCCGGGAAACGGAGTTCACCGCAGATCGGGGGCTGCTCCTGAACGGCGAACAGGTGAAGCTTCACGGCGTATGTCTGCATCACGATTTAGGCGCGCTTGGCGCGGCCTTTAACGGGGACGCCGCCCGGCGTCAGTTGAATATCATGCGGAACATGGGCGTGAATGCCATCCGCACCTCCCACAATCCCCCCGCCCGGGAACTGTTGGACCTGTGCGACGCAATGGGCCTGCTGGTGATGGATGAGCTCTATGACATGTGGGAGCTGCCCAAAACGGAATATGACAACGCCCGGTTTTTCCCCAAAACCTATCCCCAGGACGTGGCCGCCTGGGTGCGGCGGGACCGGTGCCACCCCTCCGTGATCCTGTGGAGCATCGGCAACGAAATCTATGATATGCAGGCATCCGACCGGGGGCAGATGTGGACAAAGCTGCTGATGGAGGAGGTTCGCAAGCACGATGCCCGGCACGCCGCCGTTACCTTCGCCAGCAATTATATGCCCTGGGAAGGGGCGCAGAAGTGCGCGGATATCGTGAAACTGCCGGGCTACAATTACGCGGAAAAATACTATGAGGCTCATCATGAACAGCACCCGGACTGGGTGATTTTTGGCAGCGAGACTGGGTCCCTGCTGGCCAGTCGGGGCGTTTACCATTTCCCCATGAAGGAAGACATTCTCTCCGACGAGGATTTGCAATGCTCCGCCCTGCTCAACAGCAATACCAGCTGGGGAGCCAAGGATATCCGGCGCTTGCTTGTGGACGATTTGAATACGCCTTATTCCCTGGGCCAGTTCATTTGGAGCGGTATCGATTACATTGGCGAACCTACCCCC
>JAFXMP010000317.1 GCA_017530275.1 Clostridia bacterium
AACCGCCCTGGCGCTGCATATCAGCCCATCCACCGTATCAAGACGGCTGGAAAAGGCCAGGGGATTACTGAGAAGCTGAACCACAAGGATTCACAGAAGGAAGGTGAAAGCATGCGTATAGGAAATAGAAAAGGAATATTGACCCTTGCTCTGGTTTTACTGCTGCTGTTTTCCAGTGCTTCGGCGCAGGCCGTCAGCATCCGGGAGTTTGCGGAAAACTGCCTGACGGAGGTGCTCGGCTATACGGAAGAGGAAGTAAAGGATTTCGTGTTTGAAGAGCGAGAGGGCGGCGTGCTCGCCTATTGGCCCAAGGAGCATCCTTCCTGGGTCTATACCACCGCTTACAGGAATAACGTTCCCCTGGAATCCACAACACCCTTCGATACGGGCTATACCGGCTTCTGCGGGGAAAACGCCGTGCGGGAGCTGCTGCGAACCATGAAGGAAAAGGGCTGGATTTCCGAATGGAGCGAAGAAAGCAAAAATGCGCTCCTGGACGCCTGCCTGGAAAACAATGTGCGGATCAGCACGGAAATGTACCTTGCCGAATCCGCGGCCCAGGGCTTACAGGGCTTTTTTGAAAGCTGCTACGGCCCCACGGCAGGCTGGACGGACGCGCTTTTTGAACTGCGGGACAGCGTATTTGCGGAGTATGGCTTGATTGCGGAAGAATCACCCTTCCACGTGTCGGGCGTGCGCAGAATCAGCCGCCAGAGTATCTACCAAAGCGATTTGACCCGTACCTATACGCTGTTTGAGGGCGAATACCCGGCCGAATTGAAGGCGGCGTTTTCCGATTCCCATTTGACCGGCTGGGCCTGCTTTGGCGGCGCGCTCTCGTTCGACGAAAGCAGGGAAAAACCGGGCGAAGGAAGCGGCTTTGGCTTAGCGGCCTTTGAAAAGGACGGAAAAAGGCAGCTGGTGCAACTGGTTTTTCAGGACGGGCAATGGACGGCGTACCCCTTGGGCGCCAATGCCCTTTATCCCACCGGAGATTTCAGAGTGACCTTCGACACCCAGCAAAACGCCTTTGCCGTGCAGTACTTTTTGAGCGACGATGAAACCGCCGCGTTTTACCTGTCGTGCGGCCAAATCAGATGGGATGATGCAATTCTGTCCTATACCGCCATCAACAGCTACGAGCGGGTGAATCGGAATACCGGGGAAGCAATCTGGATCGGTGTGAACAGATCCGGTATGCCCACCTGGCAAAAGGAGCTGACGCCGGATGACATGCTATATCCTGTGGCAAATTTCCCTTGTTATTTGGGCGTGACGCCCATCACGGAATTTCCCGCCACATTGGAAGCCGCCCGGCAGTCCGTCTTTCCCGGAATGCCGGAGGGGTATGTCTATTCCGGCGGTGTGAACCTGCGCACCCAGCGGAGCAGTCGTTCCGCCTCCCACGGCGTGCTGAACGCGGGCACGCTGCTGCCCGTGCTGGAAAGGCTGCCCGGCGATCCCAGCGAATGGATTCGCACAAAGGTTGGCTTCCTGGAAGGCTTCGTCACGGCGACCTATGTGCATGAGGGCCAATCCCGTTCGGCCCAGCTCAGCGCCCTGCCCGTGGCGGAAGCGCAAAAGAAAATTCCGCTGAAAAAAGGTACGGGCCTGTTCGACGGAACCGTTCAGGTTCTGCCCGCCGGAACAAAAATGCACGTCATCATCGACAACGGCGATTGGCTGTATGTGGACGTGCCGCAGGGAGAAATTGAGTTCCTCATGGACGTAGACGGCACCTTCGGCTATGTGCGCAAGGCTGGCGTGACCTTCCTGCCCATCATCCCCGGGCTGGATTGGGCGGAGTGAGCTGAATAAGGAGGGAAAAGACATGAGACGATTTTTTCTTCTGATCCTCTGCCTTTGTTTGCTGACCGGTGCGTCGCCTGTCCAAGCAGACAGGTATATCCTCCATTCTCCCGGGCGTGGGCAGCTGAAATCGGAGGAGGCGGTGGCTGTCGCCCAAGAATGGATCACGCGGCGGCAATTGAGCGAGCTATCCAAATCGCGGGGGATAGGGCGGGCGATGACAAAGAATGGACACGGGATATGCTGAATGCCAACTTTCTTTGCGATCTATTTCGGGAAAATTTGAAATAATGGTTTACAAACCGCGCCTGTCATGTTACAATGATAGGCGTGGTTTTTAGAACCGCTTTCTCGGGCAGGCGACACTCCACGCACGCCTGAGGATGACGGCGATTTGAAGCAGGGGCCGCCACACCCCAGAGGAGGAATACACCATGGATAAGGAACTGAAAGCCCAGATCATGCAAACCTACGCCCGCCACGAAGGCGACACCGGTTCTCCCGAAGTGCAGGTTGCCCTGCTCACCGAACGGATCAACCACCTGAACGAGCACCTGAAGCTGAACAAAAAAGACCACCATTCCCGCCGCGGTCTGCTGCTGATGGTCGGTCAGCGGCGCGGCCTGCTCGATTATCTGAAAAAGACCGATATCGAGCGTTACCGTGAACTGATTGCCAAGCTGGGTCTGCGCAAGTAACGCGCTTGGGGCTATCGGCTGGAAAGGTTGCAGCCGATAGCTTTTTGTTTCATCCTTCTGGAGGCCAGAAGGATAGAGTGTGTGAGGAGAAGAGAAAGAAAATGGATTACAAAGCGTATTCAATGGAATTTGCGGGCCGTACCCTGACCCTGGAATTCGGCAAGTATGCCCAGCAGGCGGGCGGAAGCTGTCTGGTCCGCTACGGCGATACCGCCGTGCTGGTAAACGCCACCGCGTCGGACAAGCCCAGGGAGGGCGTGGATTTCTTCCCCCTGACCGTGGACTTTGAAGAAAAGCAGTACGCCGTGGGCAAAATCCCCGGCGGCTTCATCAAGCGGGAAGGCCGTCCCACCGAAAAGGCGACCCTCACCTGCCGCCTGATCGACCGCCCCCTGCGCCCCCTGTTCAACAAGGGCATGCGCAACGACGTGCAGGTAGTGGCCCAGACCCTGTCTGTGGACCCCGACACGCCCCCTGAATTCCCCGCCATGCTGGGCTCCTCCATCGCCCTGATGGTGAGCAACATCCCCTGGGGCGGCCCCACCGCCGCGGTTGTGGTGGCCCGGGTGAACGGCCAGTTCGTCATCAACCCCACCGAAGCCCAGGAAGCGGCCTCCGATATGCACGTCACCGTGGCGGGTACCAAGGACGCCATCATGATGGTGGAAGCGGGCGCCAAGGAAGTCAGCGAAGACGCCATGATGGACGCCATCCTGTACGGTCATCAGTTCATTAAAGAACTGGTGGAATTCCAGGAAAAGATCACCGCCGAAATCGGCAAGCCCAAGAGCGACTTCCCCCTGATCACCACCGGGGACGACGTAAAGGCCGCGGTGCGCGAATACGCTTTGGAAAAGTGCGAATACATTTATTCCACCTATGTGCGCAAGGAACGCCAGGCCCGCGACGCGGAAGTGTCCGCCGACGTGGCCGCGCACTTTGCCGACATCTTCCCCGGCAGGGAAGGCGAAGTGGCCGACGCTCTGTATTATTTGGGCAAAGAGGTCATGCGCAAAAAGATCCTGGAGCAGGGCATCCGTCCCGACGGCCGCAAAGTGGACGAAGTGCGGCCCATCTGGTGCGAAGTGGGCGTGCTGCCCCGTACCCACGGCAGCGCCGTGTTTACCCGCGGCGAAACCCAGGCCCTGACCATCACCACCTTGGGCATGATTTCCGAAGCGCAGGAGCTGGACGGCCTGTCCAATGAAAAGACCAAGCGGTACATGCACCAGTATAACATGCCCTCCTACGCTACCGGTGAAGCGGGCCGCCTGCGCAGCCCCAACCGCCGCGAGATCGGCCACGGCGCGCTGGCCGAGCGAGCCCTGGTGCCCGTGATCCCCTCCGAGGCGGACTTCCCCTACGCTCTGCGTTTGGTGTCTGAAATCATGGGCAGCAACGGCTCTTCCTCCATGGCCTCCGTTTGCGGCAGCACCCTTTCGCTGATGGACGCGGGCGTGCCCATCAGTGCTCCCGTGGCGGGCGTCGCCATGGGCCTGATCCAGGACGCCGAGACCGGCGACATCGCTGTGCTCACTGACATTCAGGGTTTGGAAGACTTCCTGGGCGATATGGACTTTAAGGTGGCGGGCACCATGAACGGCATCACCGCCATCCAGATGGATATCAAGATCAAGGGCATCAACCGCGAAATTCTGAGCCGTGCTCTGAACCAGGCGCTCAAGGGCCGCCTGCACATCCTAGGCATCATGCTCGAAACCATCGGACGCCCCAGGGAAGCGCTTTCCAAGTTCGCCCCCAAGATCATCACCTTCTCCATCAACCCCGAAAAGATCAGCGAGGTCATCGGCCCCCGCGGCAAGATGATCAACAAGATCATCGACGAAACCGGCGTGAAGATCGATATCGAGGACGATGGCCGGGTGTTCATTTCCACCGCCGACCAGGCCGCCGCCGACAAGGCCAAGTCCCTCATCCTGGGCATTGCCAAGGACATTGAAGTGGGCGATGTGTTCACCGGCAAGGTGGTCCGCATCATGACCTTTGGCGCGTTCGTGGAGCTGGCCGGAGGCAAGGACGGCATGATCCATATTTCCAAGCTGGATAACAAGCGCGTGGAAAAGGTGGAGGATGTGGTGAACATCGGCGACGAGCTGGAAGTGAAGGTCTGCGAGATCGACTCTCAGGGCCGCATCAACCTGATCCGCAACGATATCACCTACGATAATCCCAACTTCACCCGTCCCGCCCCCGCCGGAGCCCGCCCGCCCCGCCGGGATGGAAGAAGGTAAGACGGGTTTTGCGGGGGAAACCATTCTTTGGCCTTCAAAGAATGATTCCCCCCGCAAAAGCTCCGTTTCTCTTACTTCCGGCCATCCCGACGGGGAGGACGGGCGCCCGCGGGAGCGGAACGGGTGAAGTTGGGATTATCGTAGGTGATATCGTTGCGGATCAGGTTGAT
>JAFXMP010000318.1 GCA_017530275.1 Clostridia bacterium
AGAACCGGCCTGGTTTGGTCGATCCTCTTGCTTATTACCTGAGAAATACTTGAATTCTTGTTACGATGTAGCGCCGTATACCTGACCGGTACGTACGGTGCAATGAGAGGGGCGAGGACTATTGCCCTCCCTCTACTCTATCATCTGTCATGGGTTAATTCCAAATATCTTTCATAAGCATACATATACTGCTGCATCACCCCCGCAAAGGGGGCGAACCGTTCCGGCCGAAGGCCGCCGGGATAGCGCCTTTCTTCCACCCGCTGGATCCACACGTCCACGGGGAAGGCGTTGAGCCGGTGGAAGCCGAACAGCATCACGCACCGGGCGATTTTGGGCCCCACGCCGTAAAGGGCGCATAGGGCTTGTAGCAGCGCTTCATCCTCAAGGCCGCGAAAGCCGTTCAAATCCGTGTCGCTGAATACCTCCGCAGCCCGCAGCACGTAAGGCGTGCGGTAGCCCAGGCTGCAAGCGCGCAGCCCGTCTTCTCCCAGGCGAAGCAGTTCGGCAGGCGAAGGAAAAGCGTAAATAGGTCCTTCCTCATCTACTTCGATCACCCGGCCAGCCGTCTGGCACAGCTTTTCCACTGTCTGGCGGATGGCCGGGATGTTTTTTCGCTGGGAAATCAGGAAGGAAACCAGCGTTTCCCAGGGGTCCTGCTTAAGGATGCGGATGCCCTGCCCATAATCCGCCGCCGCCCGCAGATAATCGTCCTCTGCCGGAAGGACGGCGGCCATGGCCCCGTAGTCCGTATTGAGGTCGAAATATTGCCGCCAAAGCAGGGTATATTCTTCCTCCGTACAGGACAATTCCAGCGCGCCGTCCGGCATTTCCTTTACTCGCAGCACCCTGTCCAGGGCCGGGATCACATACCCGCCTTCCCGCTGCCGCCAGCGGAAGCATTGGCCGCTGTCCGCAATGGCGGCAAGGTCCAGATGCGTATTCTTCGGTACGATCATGGCCATCCTTCCCATTCTGTATTTGACTTGATCTTATCAAATGGGCGGGAAAAAAGCAACCCAGAGCGTGGCGGAAATGGCTGGATTTTTACCAAAAGGGGCTTGCAATGACGGAAATGATCTGCTATAATGAAAAGTGCCCAAGAAAAATGAATGGAAATGTAATAAATAGACAATTTTATTCAGCTCCAATGGCCAATCGAAGCACCATAAATCAGGAATAAAGCCGGGCGCGGTCGTTTTTTCCGTCCACAGGCGGGGAAAACGATGCGAGGGGGATTGCGGACTCCGCCCGGTTTTCTTCATTCTCGATGCCAGCCGTGCACGCAGTCGCGGCACGGCTGGACGGACAATCAGTCTGCGGCTGATTTCCTCATCGGTTGCCCGGAAAACCAATCAACAGTTGGGAGGCGGATTATGACGACGATCAACCCCAAAAAGGTGGAGCCCTATTCGGTAAAGGGTTCCCTGCGGAGAAAGCTGTTCAATTCAAAAACGCTGATTCTGATGTGCGTTCCCGCCATCATCTATTTCATCGCGTTCAGCTACGCTCCGCTGCCCGGCATCTACGTGGCCTTCGTGAACTATAACTACCGCAAGGGCATTTTCGGCAGCCCCTTCGTGGGCCTGAAGAACTTCGATTTCGTGGCGAAGTCGGGCAAGCTGTGGACGCTGACCCAGAACACCATCCTGTTCAATTTAGCGTTCATTCTGCTGGATAACCTGCTGGCGGTGACGGTGGCGATCCTGCTGAAAGAGATCCAAAGCAAATCCTTCCGCAAGGTCAGCCAGACCATGATGTTCCTTCCCTACTTCATTTCCCAGGTGCTGGTGGGCCTGCTGGTGTTCAGCCTGCTGAACTCCGATACGGGCTTTCTGAACGTGGTGCTGAAGGGGTTAGGGGTGGAACCCCTGCGATTGTACAAGACAGGCGATCCCTGGCCGCTGATCATCATATTGGTGCATTTGTGGCAGAAAACGGGCTACAATTCGGTGGTGTACTTCGCCGCGATCATGGGCATTGACGATTCCATCATCGAAGCCTCCATGATCGACGGGGCCAACGGCTGGCAGAAGATCCGCTATATCATCCTGCCCAGCCTGAAGCCCACCGTCGTGATCCTGCTGCTGTTTGCTTTGGGCGGCATCGTAAAGGGCGACTTCGGCCTGTTCTGGAACCTGGTGGGCCGCAATCCCATCCTGTACCAGAAGGTGGACATCATTGAAATGTTCGTATACCGCGCCACGGTGTCCGACTTTAACTTCTCCACCGCCTCGGCTGTGGGCCTGTATCAGTCCCTGATCGGCTTTGTCCTGGTGCTCACCGTGAACGCCATCGTCAAGAAGATCGAGCCTGATTACTCTCTGTTCTGAGGAGGTGGCAAGAATGGCAAAGAATAAAGACGGGATGCTGGAAAGCACCGGCAAAATCAAGCTGACGGGTTCGGACTATGTGATCCGCGGCATCGGCTACTTCTTCATCACCATTTTCGCCATCATGAGCATCTTCCCCTTCCTGGTGATCCTTGGCACCTCCTTTGAAACGGAGGACAACATCATCAGCAAGGGCGTCACCCTGATTCCCCGGGAGTTCACCACCGCGGCCTATGAGCTGGTGGTGAAGGGCGGCACCATCTGGCAGTCCTATTACCTGACCATCGTGCTGACGGCCGTCGGCACCACAATCGGCCTGTTCATCTGCGCCATGACGGGTTACGCCCTCCAGCGCAAGGACTTCCCCTTCCGCAACGGCATTTCCTTCTTCGTCTACTTCACCAGCCTGTTCCAGGCCGGTCTGGCGCCGTACTACCTGCTCATGACCCAGACCTACCACCTGAACAATTCTTATTTCGCG
>JAFXMP010000319.1 GCA_017530275.1 Clostridia bacterium
GGGCGTAGCCGCCGTAAGTGTCCACGATGATCTTGCGCCCGGTCAGGCCGCTGTCGCCTGCGGGGCCGCCCACCACGAAGCGTCCGGTGGAGTTGATGAAATATTTTGTTTCGGCGCTGAGCAGCCCGGCGGGGATCACCTGCTTGATCACGTCCTCGATCATGGCGCGCTCGATTTCCTCATGGGTCACGGCGTCGTCGTGCTGGGTGGAAATCACGATGGTGTCCACCGTCACGGGCTTGCCGTCCTCGTACACTACGGTCACCTGGGATTTGCCGTCGGGCCGCATCCAAGGGCAGACGCCGGTTTTGCGCACCACCGCCATGCGGCGGGTGAGCCGGTGGGCCAGGGCAATGGGCATGGGCATCATTTCGGGCGTTTCGTCGCAGGCGAAGCCGAACATCATGCCCTGATCGCCCGCGCCGGTTTCATTTTCTTCCGTGGAACGGGTTTCCAGCGCGTCGTCCACGCCCTGGGCGATGTCGGGGGACTGATCGTGCACGGCGGTGAGCACGGCGCAGGATTCGCCGTCAAAGCCCTTCTTGGCCCGGTCGTAGCCGATTTCGTTGACGACCTTGCGGACGATGTCCGCGATGGGCACGTAGCCTTTGGTGGTGATTTCGCCCATCACCAGGATCAGGCCGGTGGTGGCGCAGGTTTCACAGGCCACCCGGGAATAAGGGTCCTGTTCCAGCAGCGCGTCCAGCACGGCGTCGGAAATCTGGTCGCAGATTTTGTCCGGATGCCCTTCGGTAACGGATTCAGAAGTGAATAATGTGCGCATGGTCTCGTCTCCTTTGTTTTATGGATTAGGATCAGCGAACGGCGAAGCCGTTTCGTGTGTCGCAGGGTCCCGTATGGGTGCACGGCGACGATCCCATCTGAATACCGTACCGGGCCGCGAAAATGCCGCCTGTCTACAGACAAGCGGCATGAAACACATCTATCGTTTGCGCCTTATCTGCCAGCGTGATGCTCACGCTGCTGGAATTAGCACCTTGCGGTTTCCGCCGGTTGCCGGGCTTCATCGGGCCAGTCCCTCAGCCGCTCTGGATAAGGTATTCAGTTCGAGAAACAGTATACATGATGATTCGTATTCCGTCAAGAAATTTTGAAGTTAATTCTATAATCTATATTTATGGCTTTCTTGGAAGGGGGCCTGGGGGAAACCATTCTTTGGCCCCCAAAGAATGGTTTCCCCCAGAATACTCTCACTTATTGGTTTCCGCCCAATGCAGGGCTCCGTCCACCGCCCGGTGCCAGCCGGTAAGCAGCTCTTCCCGGCGGGTTTCGTCCATCTGGGGCTTGAAGGAATCGGCCACGTGCCAGCCGGAGGCGGTTTCCTTCAAATCCTTGTAAATGCCCACGCCCAGCCCGGCCAGCAGGGCCGCGCCTAAGGCGGTGGTTTCCAGCACGGCGGGACGCTGTACGGGCACGCCCAAAAGATCGGCCTGGAACTGCATCAGCAGTTTATTGGCGCTGGCCCCGCCGTCCACCCGCAGGGCGGCACTGGGCTGGCCGCAGTCCTGGGCCATGGCGGAGAACAGGTCGCGGCTCTGGTATGCGATGCTTTCCAGCGCGGCGCGGACGATGTGCGCCCGGCCCGTGCCCCGGGTCATGCCCACCAGCGTGCCCCTTGTGTACATGTTCCAGTAGGGCGCGCCCAGGCCCGTGAAGGCGGGAACCAGATAGACCCCGCCGGTATCGGAAACGGAAGCGGCCACCGGCTCGCTTTCGGCGGCGGAGGAAATCATGCGCATTTCGTCCCGCAGCCATTGGATGGTGGCCCCGCCCATGAACACGCTGCCCTCAAAGGCGAAGGTGGGCACGCCGTTCAGCCGCCAGGCCATGGTGGTGAGCAGCCCGCACTGGGACAGGCGGAATTCGTGGCCCGCGTTCATCAGCATGAAGCAGCCGGTGCCGTAGGTGTTCTTTACGTCGCCCTCCTTAAAGCACGCCTGACCGAACAGGGCCGCGTGCTGGTCGCCCACCAGGGCGGCCACGGGAATACGCACCCCCAGCAGGTCTTCCCGCAGCATGCCCACCACGTGGGCGGTATCCACGACTTCGGGAAGGATTTCACGGGGAATATCCAGGATGGACAGCAGTTCGTCGTCCCACTGCTGGGTGTGCAGGTTGAAAAGCATGGTGCGCCCGGCGTTGGTGGCGTCGGTCACATGGGGATGGCCCTCCACCAGATGCCAGGCAAGGAAGGAATCCACCGTGCCGAAGCAGATTTCGCCCTTCTTCGCCCTCTCCCGCAGGTTCAGTTCATCCAGCAGCCATTTGATTTTGCTGCCCGCGAAATAAGCGTCGGGCACCAGACCGGTTTTCTGCCGGATCACGTCGCCGTAGCCGTCCGCCATGAGCTTTTCAATGATGGGCGCGGTACGGCGGCACTGCCACACGATGGCGTTGTACAGGCAGGCCCCGGTTTCCCTCTCCCACAAAAAGGTGGTTTCCCGCTGGTTGGTGATGCCGATGGCGGCGATTTCCTTGGGATCGATCTCCGCTTTGCGCACGGCGGTGCGCAGGGCCTCGATCTGGGTGGACAGGATATCGGCGGGGTCGTGCTCCACCCAGCCGGGATGGGGATAATGCTGGGGGAATTCCTGGGCGGCGGCAGTGATCATATGGCCCTCCAGGGTGAATACCACCGCCCGGGAGCTGGTGGTGCCCTGGTCCAGCGCCACTAAATACCGTTTGTTCATCATCGGGAAATGCCTCCTTTGGCTCTGTTACTTCATGGCAGCTTTGCTCATGCCGGTCATGATATATTTTTGCAGGATCAGGAACAGGAACACGATGGGAATGATGGCCATGACCGCTCCGGCCATGATTTCGTTGTAGTTGCTGACAAACTGCCCGGCATAGGTCTCCTTCAAGCGCTGCACCCCAACGGCGATGGTGCGGCTGGCTTCGGACTGGGTGACCATCTTGGGCCAGAAATAGCTGTTCCAGCCGTTGATGAAGCTGATGATGCTGATGGTAATGAGCGTGGGCTTGCACATGGGGCACAGCACGTTCACGATGGTGCCGAACCGGCCCAGGCCGTCGATGCGGCCCGCTTCGATGTAGCTGTTATCCACCGCCATGAAGTTCTGGCGCAGCATGAAGATGAAGTATGCGCTGACCAGATTGGGCAGCACCACGCCGGTCCAGGTATCGATGGCGTTGAGCCGGGCGATGATCACGTAGATGGGCACGAAGGTCACCTGGATGGGCACCATCAGCGCTCCCAGCACGAACATGAAGAGCACATTCTTGCCCTTGAAATCACCCTTGGAAAAGCCGTAGGCCGCCATGACGCCGATGGTCAGCTCGCCTAACATCATGATCACGGTGGTGACCAGTGTGTTCACCAAATACCGGCCAAAGGGCGCTTTGTTCAAAACGTTGGGATAATTCTCCCACACGAACTTGTCAGGCCAGAGCGTGGGCACGGCCCGCATCAGTTCGTCGGAGGTTTTAAGCGAAGAAATCACCATCCAGTAGATGGGGAAGAGGGAAATGAGCACGATCAGCATGGCGGTGGCGTACTGGGCAGTGATCCGGTACACGCTGTGGGCGATCTGCAAATGCTCGTCCGCCTTCACGATAGGAGAAATGAAGCGCATATACAGGCCGCAGAGCAATACGAAGCCCAGCAGGATCAAGGCCACCGTACCGAAAGCGCCGTAGTTTTTGGCGATCAGGTTCAGGTCCTGATGGAAGTTATATTCGATAAAGTCCGGCAGCTTCCGCGCTTCCTCCAGCGTGGAGGCTGTTCCGCCAGCAAGGGCGGCATGCTTTTGCAAAGTCGCGTTATAAGACAGCAGACCAAAGGCCCAACAGGCCGCAAGGATCACCGCGATGATGGTAAGCAGCGTCAAAATATCGAAGAACCCGCTTTGCCGCATCCTCCGCCAGGGGCCGTAGGGGCTGGGCTTTTCTTTCATCTGGCGGACTCCGTCCTTCCACATCACGGGAATGGGGAGAAGAATCAGCGCCGCAGCCGGGATCAAAAGATAATACTTGAAGCTTCCCACCGTTTTCAGGGGGATCAGCAAGAGGGTAAAGAACAGGAGCGCGAAGCCGATGATCACGCACACCGTTCCGATTTGCTTTTTCCGGTTCAGTTTTCTGAGCATGGGGTTCCGCCTCCTTTCTTATGCGTCGTAGTTCACGTTTCGGTTGGAGAAACGCATGGTGGCCGCCGTGCACACCAGCAGGATCACGAAGAACACCAGAGACACCGCCGCGCCCCGCGCGGTATGGAAATCCTTGAAGGTCAGGTTGTAAATCCACTGCACCATCACGTTGGTGGCTGTGCCGGGGCCGCCGCCGGTCATGACGTCCACGGACTGGAACACCTTCATGGAAGCGATGAACGTGGTCACGAACAGGAACAGGGTGGTGGGGGCCAACAGGGGAATGGTGATATACCGGAAGCGCTGCACGCCGTCGGCCCCGTCAATGGCCGCGGCTTCATAATAATCGCTGCTGATGCCCTTCATGGCGGACAGGTAAATCATCATGGCGTAGCCCACCACGCGCCAGCCGGTGAGGATCAGCACGCCGGCCAAAGCGGTGTTTGCGTCGATCAGCCAGTGGGGTCCCTGAATGCCGAAAAGGGACAGGGTGTAGTTCATGATGCCTTCCATCTGCCCGATGCCGGTGGCGATGCTGGAATGCAGGATCCATTGGAACACCACGGCGCTGGTGGACACGGCGATATATTTGGGCATAAAGACGATGGCGCGCATGGTATTGAACATCTTCGTCATGCGGTTAAAGAGCAGCGCCAGCAGCATGCCGCCAACCAGCGTGATCACGACCTCCCAGAACATATACACGCCGGTGATTTGCAGGCTTTCCCAGAAATAACGCGTGCCCGCGCCGTTGAAGATCCATTCAAAATTGAGGAAGCCCACAAATTCCTGCTTGCCCGTGGTGAGCACGGACATATTGGTGAAGGAAATGCGGATCAGGTCGATCACCGGATAATACACGAACATGAGGAACAACAGCAGGGCCGGTTCCACGAAGAACAGGTCCTTCATCCGCTCCCAGCGCTGGATCCGCATCATGACGCCGTTGAAAATCAGCACCAGGCCCAGCAGCAGGATCATCACGGCATAATTCATGATTGCGCTGACCGGCGCGATGGGGATATCGCCCTTCACGGTGACGTAATAAGTGCCCGCCGCGGGAATTTCCAGGGTGACCGGATGCAGCGCGCCGTCCGTGGAAAAAGCTGGAGCCATGACGCTGGCCACTTCCTGACCGTTCAGGCTGTTGCAGAGTACCAGACGCCTTTCGCTGGTGGGAAGAGAAGACATGACGTACAGCGTCAGCGTGCAGGGGCCTTCCACCGTGGTTTTCAGGCTGCGGTATTTGCTGCTGCCCGCGCCGGGAAACTTGACGGCCTTGGTAAACGTCAAGCCGTTGTCCAGGGTGACGGGCTGTTCTTCGGCGATGACCGCCGTCTGCCGCTCCTTGGTGGCGGGGAACTGCAAGGAACCGCCTTTCAGCGCTTTCTTCGTTTCTCCCACGTCGAAGTCCTCCGCGCTGATAAAGTCATCTTCCGAAAGGGAGGCGTAATAGACGTGAACGCCGCTTTCCTCGCCGTCCATATCAAAAGCGCCGGTAACGCCGGTGCCCGCGCTGAGCGCCACTTCCCGGGCGATGAACACCTGATCCGCCATATCGGCGAAAGGCGCGATCTGCCAATCCCCCACCAGATAGCCGAATAGGCCTACCAGGGCAATCAGCGCGCCCAAAATGATCAGCGCTAAACCGGTCCGGCGCTGTGTGGGCGATATCAGCTTCCGTTCACGCAGCCTGTCTTCCTTGATCCTCAAATCGTCTTTCACAACCGATCCCTCTTTAACTTTTCAAAGGGGAGAGGAAAAGGCTCCTCTCCCCACAAGCTTATTTGTCTGTTTGGTTTTTACTTGACGGCATCCAGCTCGGCCTGAATTTCAATGGCCAACTGGTCCAGGGTCTCCTTCACGGGAGCGCCGTTGTTGTAGATTTCCGCCAAAGCCGCGCGCCACAGGTTGCCGCAGTTGTTGTAAGCAGGATTCTGATTGCGGGGGTTGATCCAGGAAGCCATCTTGATGATGGGATCCATAGCGGGCTTCTTAGCCAGGTATTCCTGATATTCGGGCAGGTCCACCACGCTGCCGCGGGTGGGCAGGTAGCCGGTGTTGTCAGACCAATACAGATTGATTTCGGGGCTGGCCATGAACATCATGAACTGCCAGGCCGCGTTCTTTTCCGCCTGGGAAGCCTTGGCGGGAATGAAGATGGCCGCGCCGCCCACTTCGCTCTTGAAGCTCTCGCCGTCGCTGCCGCCGGGCAGCCAGGCCATGCCGACTTCAAACCGGGCCGCTTCGTCCTCCAGGGCGTTGACGCGGTTCACATAGGTGGTGTACAGGGAAGAAGTATGGAACACGCTGAACGCGCCGCCCGCGATGAACAGGTCGCGCATGTTGGAGGACGCGCCGGAGCCGTAGGCGTAATAGGCGTAGCCCTTGTCGATCCATTCCTTGATCTTGGTGTTCAGCTCGATGCTCTTTTCGCTGTTCACGTCGGTGGTGCCTTCGTCGGTGACGATCTGCACGCCGTTGTTCTTGAACAGCATTTCATGATACCAATAGTCCCAGCCGCCGAACACGGTGCCGTAGCGCTTGGTGGTGCCGTCCTCGTTGAACAGGGTGGCCTTTTCCAGGAAAGCTTCCATGTCGTCGATGGTCTTGGGCATTTCGATGCCTTCGGCTTCGGCTACGGTCTTGTTGTAATACATGCACTGGGTGGAAATCAGATAGGGCAGGCAGATCTGCTCGTCGTCGTAGCTGGTGGAAGCCAGCAGGCCCTCGCCGAAGTCCTCTACGTCATAGTCGAAGGCGTCGATGTAGGGGTCCAGCACTTCGCACAGCCCGGCAGCGCCGTAAGCGGCGGGATAGGAGGTGTTGCAGCACACCAGCGCGGGTACCGCACCGGCCGCGTCCGCGGCCCGGAAGGCGGTGTCGATATCGGCGTAAGCGCCCTTGTATACGGGCACCACGGTGATACCCATGCCGTTTTCTTCGTTGAATTTGTTCACCATGTACTCGATCTGCTCATCGAACTGGCTTTCATGAGCATGCCACCATTCGATGGTAATGGGTTCGGTCACATCGTATTCGGTGGCCGCCATCGCCGGAATCACGGACAGCGCCATCACGGCGCAGAGCAGGAACGCAAAGAATCTCTTCATCCCAGGTATCCTCCTTTTATTTGACGGCAATCCTTTTCCAACGCGTACAGGATTTGCCTTTTCTCTGATTGTATGATACCAGATTGCACAGTTTTCGTCAATAGGCGGAGGAAAATAATCTGGGCTTGAGCGAGCCTAACAGCGCAAAAATGGTCAGAAGGATTTCAGCCGGAAAACCCGGTCCATGGGATGCAGAGAGGGCTTGGACGGGTTCATGTAGGTTTCCGCCGCCGATTCAAACACCACATAGATTTCCTCCCCGATGGTGCACAGGCATTCGGTCATGGGCGGGCACACGAGCGCGTCTTCGCGGTTTGTGCTGTCCAGGACCCACAGCGGCGCTTGCTTTCCATTCACGTCCACGGTTCCATCCGCGTCCTCGTTCAGCACATCCGCGTAGCGGTACAGCACGGAATCGTTCCGCCTGCCGTAGGATTGGCTCAAATAGATTTTGCCGTTCAGGACGGTCATGCCCTGGATGCGTTCGGTCATGGACAGGATATAATCAGGTACGGAGAAATCCTGCCCTTCCCGCATGACGTAGCCGCAGGTCCAAGCCCGCTGCAGACCGTCCGACGTGCTGACCCTGTGTGATGCGTCGGTGGGATAATCGCCGCCATACTGGAATTCGCCCACCCACAGAATACCATCCGCATAGCTGCAATAGGAGGAATTCACCGGGACGGGGATTTCTTCTTCAAAAGCGCAGGAAGCATCGGAGGGCAGACTATTATACACCTCCAGGGAAATCCGGAACAGCTTGTGGTTGTTGGACACATAAATATCCGTTTCCGTGGCGCATACGCCGCCCGCATGACCGGTATATTTGCTTCCGTCCACGTTGTTCAGCTTGACTTGCTTGAGCAATTCTCCCGTTTCCCGGTTCACGGAAAGCAGCGCGCTGTTTTCGCTGCCGCCGCTGTATCCGGCAAACAGCAGGGCGTCGTCTGTGGGCAGATAGGTGATCCCCTGGGGAACGAAGCCCTCCTTCAACCCTGGAATCACTACGGATAGTTCTCCGTTTTCGTTGAAACGGGCATAAGCTGCAGCGGAAGATGCCGCGTCTGTCACGGATGTGCACGTGTATACCGTTTCAGCGCTGCAGGAACAGACGAGCAAAGTAAGCAACGCAAGCAGCGCGCACAGAGTTTTTTTCATACTGATTTTTCTCCTTTCCGGCTTTTCAATTCAGCATGTTTTTCATATTATACCAGAACAGCGCGCGAAGAGAAAGAGAAATTTTGCACGGCGGTTGAAATTTTTGCGTTCTTGGTATATAATGCCCTTGTTTACAGGCAATGCACGGGTCCATGCCGCCAAATTGCAGAGAGCGCGTCTCAGGCTGAAAGCGCGCAAGGCAGGCAGTCCCGCCCGTGGGCCAGCGGCCAATCCCCGCCGGGGCGCTCCCGTTACAGGGCGTATAAGCCGGGCGCAATCGAAACGCGCCAAGCAAGGTGGTACCGCGAAGCATCCCTTCGTCCCTGCAAAGGAACGGGGGCTTATTTTTTGGAGGTGTGATTTCATGGCCAAGGAAAAGAAACAGGAATTCGTACAGCACATTACCCCCCGGGACGAGAATTTCTCCCAGTGGTATACCGACGTGGTGACCCAGACCGACCTTATGGACTATACCCCCGTGCGCGGCTGCATGGCCTTGAAGCCTTATGGCAACCGCATCTGGGAACTGATCCATGAGCAGCTGGACGCCATGTTCAAGGAAACGGGCCACGAAAACGTGTCCATGCCCATGCTGATCCCCGAATCTCTGCTGCTCAAGGAAGCCGACCACGTGGAGGGCTTCGCCCCCGAAGTGGCCTGGGTCACCCAGGGCGGCACGGAAAATCTCCAGGAACGGCTGGCCGTGCGTCCCACCAGCGAAACCATTTTCTGCACCATGTTTTCCAAATGGGTGCAGAGCTACCGCGACCTGCCCCTCAAGTACAACCAATGGTGCTCTGTGATGCGCTGGGAAAAGACCACCCGCCCCTTCCTGCGCACGGCGGAATTCTGGTGGCAGGAGGGCCACACCGTCCACGCCACCGCCGAGGAAGCGGAGGAAGAAACCCAGATGATGCTGAACGTGTACAAAACGTTCTGCGAAAAGAATTTGGCCATCCCCGTGTTCGCGGGCCAGAAATCCGATAAGGAAAAGTTCGCCGGGGCCCGGGCCACCTATTCCGTGGAAGCCATGATGCAGGACGGCAAGGCGCTGCAGGCGGGCACCAGCCACAACTTCGGCACCAACTTCGCCGTGCCCTTCAATATCCAATACCTGAGCAAGGACAGCAAGCTGGAATACTGCCACGAAACCAGTTGGGGCGTTTCCACCCGCCTGATCGGGGCCATCATCATGACCCACGGCGACGAACGCGGCCTCAAGCTGCCCCCCATGATCGCGCCATTCCAGGCGGTGATCCTGCCCATCGCGGCCCACAAGGGCGGCGTGATGGAAAAGTGCGAAGAAGCGTATAACGCCCTCAAGGCCGCCGGTATCCGCGTGAAGCTGGACGACCGGGACAACGTTTCTCCCGGCTGGAAGTTCAACGAATGGGAGCTCAAGGGCGTGCCCGTCCGCGTGGAAATCGGCCCCAAGGACATTGAAAACGGCGTTGCCACCGTCATGCGCCGGGATACCTTTGAAAAGAGCGCTATTTCCCTTGACAATCTGGCGGAAGAACTGAAAAAACTGCTGGACGATATTCAGCAGAACATGTTCAAGATCGCCGACGAGTTCCGCCTGTCCCACACCAAGGACGTGCACACCTATGATGAACTGAAAGCGCAGGTGGAGGGCGGCTATGCCCGCGCTATGTGGTGCGGCGACCGGGCCTGCGAGGACAAGATCAAGGAGGAAACCAACGCCACCTCCCGCAATATGCCCTTCGACCAGACTCCCTTCGGCGATACCTGCGTCTGCTGCGGCCGGAAAGCTAATAAAGTGATGTACTTCGCCAAAGCTTATTGATCCACAAAATAGATTAAAGGCCCTGCCGGGATTTTACTTCTCCGGCAGGGCCTTTTTGACCGCGGTTATTCTGTTATCGGGGGCTTCTGCTTATATACCACCAGCGCCTTGCCCTGGCGGATGAAATCGCACAGCTCCCGGTAATCGGCGGGTTTTTCATCAAACGCTACAAAAGCGCGCCCCGCATCCTCGGTCCGGTGGGAATCGGAACCGGCGGTCCAGGGCTTGCCCTCCCGCAGAGCCAGCTCCTGGGCTTTTATGTTGAAGATTTCCTGGCTGTTGCCGTAATTGAACACCTCAATGGCGTCGATGGGCAGACCGGGCCGCTCGATGCCGGGATGGGCGATATAATGCGCCTCCCGGTAGGGATGGGCGCGGATCACGATGCCGCCCAGGGCGTGCACCGTATCGCACAGGTATTCGATGCTCCATTTGTCGCAGTTTTCTAATTCATGATAGAGATTTTCGGGCTTTAGCCCCAGCAGCAGATAGTCTTCCCCGTTGCCGCCCAGATGGGTGTATTCCACGCCGAAATACACGGGCAGGCCCAATTCGTCGCCAGCCTCCTTGGCGGCATAATAGCCCCGCAGGTACACGTCTATTTTTTCTTTCCAGGTTTCCGGGTCGTTGGCATAGGAATTGCCGTTGATGAAATGATCTGTGATCACAACGCCCGAGAAACCTTTGTCATAGTAGGCTTTTACCATATCCCGGGCAGGGGATCTGCCGCATTTGCTTGTTTCGGCGGTATGCATGTGCAATTCGTAAGAATACATGGAACATGTTCCTTTCCAATCAAAAATGGCGGACGGTTTTCCGGTCCGTCTGTTCAGTTCCACGTTTTTCTGCAATTTCCTGCAAGAAATCGGAAATATTGATCATTCCAGCAGGATCGGCATCGGGCTGCGCACCGTCATGCTGTCCGGGGTTACATCGCAATCGTAAGCCATCACCTGTACGCCCGCTTCCTTTGCGTGCAGCAGGGCTTCCTCAAAAGCGGGATGGGTTTTCCGGTTGGGGGCAAAGCAGGATACGCCCCGCATCTGGATCACGAACAGCACCGCCGCCCCATAGCCCGCCCGCAGGCAGTTTTCCAACTCCTTCAAATGCTTCACGCCCCGTTCCGTCGGCGCGTCGGGAAACAGGGCCAGGCCGTTTTCCTCCAAGGTTACGCCCTTGACCTCCACATAGATTTTCTTCTCTCCCTGCTCTAAGTAAAAATCCAGCCGGGACGCGCCGAAAACTGCTTCAGGCCGCAGCAGGGTAAGCCCCGGAAACAGCCGGGGCAGGGCTTCCGCCGCCGCGTGGTTGGGGGCTTGGCTGTCCATATTGATATACAGCGGCCCCTTTTGAACGGCCACCAGATCGCAGCGGGTTTTCCGGCCTGGATTTTTCCCCACGGCCAGGGTCACTTCCGCGCCGGGAACCAGCAGTTCCGCGCACCGGCCTGTGTTTTTCACATGGCATATTTCGATACCGTTCTCCGTTTGAACATGGGCGATGAATCGGTTGGGGCGGCGCAGGAACGTGCCGGTCAATACTTCATCATACAGCTTCATGGGCTTTACATCCTTTTCCTTTTCTGCATGGTCTGCCACAGGGCGTTGGCGGTCTGCCCCTGCGCTTCCTTTGCGTCGGGCTGTTTCTTTTGCCGCTTTTCCTTGGGCTTAGCCTGCGCCGGTTCCGGGTTTTCCGGGCGGGCCAGCCATTTTTCCCAGGGCAGCCGCCGCTGGGCCGCATCCAGCACGAACAGGATAAGCGCAGCGATGGTCAGGGGCAGGGTCATATCAAATCTTGTCCGGGCGGACTGGGAGACGGCGGAAAACAATGCTTCCGGCGTATCCACCATTGCGCCGCCGGACAGCACGGCCAATCTCTCCAGCGCGTCCCCGGCCGAAAACCGCAGATCGTATTCTTCGGAATAGGGTTTTACCGTACCGCCGTCCAGAGAGGCCAGCGTTTCCCCGTTTTCGCTGTAGCGCGCCGTTACCGCGTAAACGCCCGGCCCAGCGTCGGGAAGCGGGGCTTCGTAGGTATCCGGGGAGGCGGGGGAAAGGAGGACGGTTTGCTTTTCGCCGGTGGGGAGAATCACCGTGGCTTCTGCCGCGCCTGATTCGCTGGCATCGGCATACGTATAGCGGATCAAGCCGTCTGATACGGTCATGCTGCCCGCCTGCTGACTGCCGGGGAGCGCGTAACTCAGGATGCCGCCGAAGAAAGCCGCTGCCTGATCCCATAGCAGGAATTGTTCCGACCACGCGCCGCCCAGGTCGCTGGTCCAGCAGATCACCCTGCCCGCGCCGTACTGCCACCAGGCGAGAATGGGTTCTTCCCGGTCGCTGATCAGGGCGACGGAAGCCTGGGGCTTTTCCGTGGTCCCCAAATAGCCGGACAGCGAGGGAAACCCGTCAAAGTCCGTCAGAGCCCCGGTTTCCGTCACGATGGGCGTAAAGACCCGGTTCTGCACATACGCGCCGGAGAGCATCATGGTTTCCTTGGTAAAAATCTTGGGCACGCTGTCAAATTCATTAGCGGCCCAGGCCCGGCCGCCGCCGGTTTCCGCCATGGAAAGCAGCAGGTTTTCATTGGCCCCCGTGCCCACCGCCACGGTGGTGAGAGTGATGCCGTTTTCCGCCATGGCGCGGATCACTCCTTCAAAACCCTGGTCGCCAGGTTCGCCGTCGGTGAGGAAAATCACGTGTTTTTTCGCCGCGGCGCTCTGCTTCAGGGCTTCATATGCGGCGGTCAGGGGAGAATAAAAGGCGGTGCCCCCGCCGGGCCGGATGGTGCCGATCAGGTTTTGAATGGCTGCCGTATCCTCCGCTTTTTGCAGCGGCACCACCCATTGGGCCGCGTCGTCAAAGGCGATCACGCCGATTTCATCCGTGGGCAGCAGCACTTCCGCCGCCCGGGCGGCAGCCTCCTTGGCTACTTCTAAGCGGGTGATGCCAAAGCGGCCCTCGGTCATGGAGCCGGATTTGTCCAGCGCTAAGATCAGCGCCAGGGAGGGAATGTCCAGGGTGGATTTTACATCCATGGTCACGGGGAGCATTTCTTCCAATCCGCTTCCCCGGTAAGCGCCCAGGGCATAGCTCTGATCCCCGCCGAACACAGCCAGCCCCCTGCCTGAAACGCGCACAGCGTCCCGCAGGGCGGAGACCTGGGCGTCGTTCAGGCTGTCTGCGTCCACATTGCATAGAGCGATGGCGTGCCAGGTCCGCAGGCTTGCGGAGGTTTCGGGAAGCGCCTGCGCGGAGAGCACGTCGCACGCCATCCCCGCCGCGGTCAGCAGCTTTTTCAGTTCAGCCCCAGCCCCCGCTTTCCCTTCCGCGATCAGGATGCGGGGCGTGCCCTGTACGGCCATATACGCGCCCATGCGGTTGTTGGCGCTCACCCCGTCGCCGGACAGCAGGATCTGGGCTTCATAGGCGATGACTCCGGAGGACGAGGCAATATCGGAGAATACGAAGGTATTTTCCCCCTTACGGAGCGTCACGTCCCGGGAAACCGATAAATCGCGGTTGGCAAACAGCAGCAGGGTCGCTTCCCCGCTGACTGTGCTGTCCACCGTAACATGGACGGAAACGCGCTGGCCCTCATAAGCCAGAGATGGAACAGATACCCTTGATACTTGGGCGTCGGCTTTTGCGCTTTCTTCAAGGACCAGGATGGAAACGGGAACGCCCCTTTCGATGAGCGCGCCGGCTTCCGCTTCCCCGATCTGTCCATCTGTGATCACGGCCACGGATCCTGCGGCGTCGGAGGGCAGCAAAGCCCCCGCCAGGGAAAGCGCATCCGTTAAGTCGCTTCCGCTGGGGTCCACCGGAGAAGCGATGCCGTTCAGCGGTCCTTTGCGGCCCAAAGGCGTTTCCACCATGGCATTCTTCCCGAAAGCGATCACGCCGGTTTTCTGCCCCTCCGGCGCGGCGCTGACAGCGTCGTTGGCCGCTTGCAAGATGGCGTCCTGTTCATCGGACGCGGAAGCGGAAACGTCGATCAGCAAAAACGCCGCCCGTTCCCCGGAAAAACCGGAAACGGAAAAGGAGCATACGGCCAAGGCGCACAAAACGGCGATAACAGTGTGCAGGATCAGGGACAGTTTTGCTTTTCTTTTTTTTGCCGGATACTTTTTCAGCCACCATACGATCGCCCCCGCAATCAAGGCGGTCAGTACAGCCAGCAGGACCGGATACTCAATACGCGCCCACACGGCGGCTGATCCCTCCTTCCAAAAGCAGCAGCAAAAAAGCGGCCAGCAGCAGCCAGCGGGTGATTTCCCTGCGGCCTGTAATCGTGCGCGTTTCAGATTGCCCCAAAGAAGGGGCCGCTTCGCGCACGTCGCTTTCCGAAAAGTCCATGGTCAGGGCAAAGGGCGTTTCGCCTTCCGCTGTGCGCAGGATGTACAGCCCCGCTTCTTCCGTATCGGCAAACAGGCTGTTTTCGCTGATTTCGATCCTGCGCCCGCTGGGCGTTTCCACAGTGCCCGCCGCGTGAAGATTCATTTTCTGCCCGCAAATTCCATCCGAAACGCCGGAGGAGGGAGGACATAAGTATTGAAGGATATTCTGGATCATAATCGGAAAATCATATTTCAGCGGCAGGTTGCTGTCGTGGGGATCAAAGCCCAGCGCCACCCAGTCCGGGCCGAACGCGCCGACTGTATCCTCCCCGCAGCGCAGAAAGGGCGTGCCGCCGGAAAGAGATCGGTACTGCTTGAAAGCCGTATCGTCCAGGGACAGGTGGCGTGTCAGGGCGTCCGCGCCGGGAACGATGGATAAGGCGCTCTCCGGTGTTTTTACCGTTCCTGCCGGAAGATCGGGCAGTTCGGGCGACCGGGAAAAAATCACTTCGCCGCTTTCCCGAATGTACAGGTCGGCGTGGGAAATGCCGTTCCAATCCGACTGGTCCGCCCGAAGCAAATGCACGTTGGAACGCAGCGCCAGGGCGTGTTCCAGGAAAGTATCGTTTCCATCCAATACAATGACTGTTTCCCCGTCTTCCCGGAGAATGTGGTAAACGGCGTCGTCCGAGGAAACGGCGTCCCCATCCGTCAGGCGCACGCAGAGAACAGCCGCGTTTTCCGGCACGGAAAACCGCACGGACACCGTTTCACCCGCTTCGGCTGAAAAACGCCGGGCGTCGCACAGCGCGCCGTCCGCAGTACATTCCGCCGTGAATTCACCGGCGTTTCCGTAGTTGGCGATGCGCGCCACCGCCGCGCCGCCTAAAGCGGCCAGGGAAAGGACGGCCCTGTTTTCCGCGCCACCGGCACAGTTCACCGCCTCCACGCCGGGAGAGGGTACATAGGTATCGGAATAAACGATCACCCACACACCACTCAGTTCCTCATTCATGGCGCGGGCCAGGGAAAGGGATGCTGTCAGGTCCCCGGCGGTATTGCCGGGCGCGATGCTGTTCAGCGCTTCCCGAGCCAGGGTGCGGTCTGTGGAACGGGACAAAAGCTGCCTGGTCTCGCTGCCCGCCGTCAGGATGGTCAATGGCGCTTTCGGGGAAAGCGCGGCGATTTCATTTTTCGCCTGTTCCACGGCAGCTTCCATGCGGGTTTTCCCGTTTTCTTTCGCCTGCATGCTGGCGGAGCAGTCAAAGATCATCACCGTTTCGCCCGCAATTTGTCCCCCGATGGCGGGCCGCGTAAGGGCCAGGGCCAGCAGCAGGGCGATCAGCAATTGCAGCAGCATCAGCGGGTTTTTCTTTAGGCGCTGAAAGGGATGGGCCGCGTTCAGGTCCTGAACCGTCCTGCGCCACAGCAGAGTGGAGGAAACGTGGGTTTCCACATATTTGCGGCGCAGGAAATAAAGCGCCAGCACCGCCGCAGGCGCGAGAAAAGCGAGGACACCCCAGGGCTGCAAAAACTCCATGCTTTCTGCTCCTTATGATAAGATATCGGCTTTGAGGAACGCGCGGATCAGCGTATCTTCGATGCTTTCCCCGCTGTCCAGCAGCACGCAGGGTACGTTTTGCCGGTGGCAGTTGCCCTGCACCTGCTGCAAAAATTCGTTCAGGCGTTTTTCGTACTGCCGCAGGGTTTCCCCATCGGCTGAAAGATCCAGCGGCGTCCCGCCTTCTTCGTCGGTCAGGCGGACAGAACCGGAAAACGCCGGGCGAAGCTCCTCTGGGCTCATGACCTGCACGGCGCAGGTTTCCTGCCCCCGGTAGCGCAAAGCTGCCAAAGCGGCATTTCCCGCGTCCTCAACCAGAAAATCGCTGATCAACAGGGTCATGCCCTTGGGACAGGGGTCCAGCCGCCGGATAGATAAGGCAAGATCAGCCTGCCCTTTTGGCGAATAATCCGCGATATAAGCGGACAGACGCGGGTAATCCCGCCTGCCCGTTCCAAAAGCGCAGGAAACAGGACCATCCTTTGTTGCGATGGCTGCGCGCACCCGGTCCCCGCCCCCTAAAGCCGCGTAAGCAAAGGCTTCGGCGATGCTTTGGGCGGCGGGCCACTTTTCCGCCATGGAAGCGCTTCCATCCAGCAGTACGGTGATCATGGCTTCCTGCTCTTCCATGAAGAGCTTGAGGAACAGCTTATCGAACCGGGCGTAGGCGTTCCAATCGATGCGGCGAATATCGTCGCCCGGCGCGTATTCCCGAAAATCGGAAAACTCCGCCGACGTGCCAAGCATACGGGATTTTCGTGCTCCGCCCGATCCGCCCCGAGCGCGGGAACGCAGCGCGGGCCGCAGGGTATCCAGCCGGTGGAGGAAAGCTTCACTGAGCATAGCGCTTTTCCACTTCCTCCATGAGCGTTTTGATCACCTGCTCCACGCTGACGCCGTCGGCCAGCGCGTCAAAATTCAGCGCCAGGCGGTGGCGCAGGCAGGCGGGAGCCACAAAACGGATATCCTCGTAAGCCACGTTGTAGCGCCCCTGGTTCAGAGCCCGCACACGGGCCAGTTCGATCATGGCCTGGGCCGCACGGGGGCTGGCTCCGAAGCGGATATACCGGCGGGTGATCTCCGGGGCGTTTTCATCGTCCGGGTGGGTGGCCAAAAGCAGGTGCAGGGCAAAATCCTGCACCGCCTGGGCCAGGGGCACCTGCCGGGCGATGGCACGGAGGGAAAGAATTTTATGGCCATCCGCTACGGGCTGGGCCTGGGCGTCCTCCTGCTTCACGGTCATGTCCATGATCTGGTGCAAATCGTTAAGCGATGGGAAAGGCACGTTGATCTTGATCAGAAAGCGGTCCAGCTGCGCTTCCGGCAGGGGATAGGTGCCCTCCTGCTCCACGGGGTTCTGGGTGGCCAGCACGAAGTAAGGCTCGGGAAGCGCTCTGGTTTCTCCAGCCACGGTGACGTGATGCTCCTGCATGGCTTCCAGCAGGGCGGACTGGGTTTTGGGCGTGGCACGGTTGATTTCGTCCGCCAGCACGATGGAAGCGAACAGCGGACCCGGCTGGAAGGAAAAAGCGCTGCCTGAATCCGTTTTCACCACGATGTTGGTGCCCGTGATATCGGCGGGCATCAGATCGGGGGTAAACTGGATGCGGGAAAAGGGAAGGGACAGGGCGTGAGATAAAGCGCGAACCAGCCGCGTTTTGCCTAAGCCCGGCACGCCCTCCAGCAGCACATTGCCCCCGGCCACCACCGCCATGAGCAAATGCTCCACCACGTCCTCCTGACCCACGATCTCTTTTTTCAGTTCCTGCCGGATACTGTCAAAGTCCTTTGCAAAATCCTGTATTTCCTGCTGTGAAAGCATGTTTTCGCACTCCTTATTTCCTTTATTGACTTGTCAGGGCGGCAAAATAATCGTTGACCCACTGCTGCTCCTGCTCGGGCAGCGCCATGCGGCTCACTGCCTGGGCGGCGGCTTCCTTGTATTCGGCGGCCACCTCCCGGTAAGGCACCTGACCGCCCGTGCCCAGGCCGGGACCGGCGCTGATTTGCAGGTTTTCGCCCTGATTCAGGGCGCCGCTTTCCTGAATGTTGGTCTGGTCCGCGTCCAGCCGCGTGGGATCGTAGATGGTTTCGTAGGCGTTTTCCCGGTATTCGGGATCACCGTCTCCCTGGCCCCGCTGGCGGCCGGTATCTTCCTTGTAACCCGCGTCCTCGTGGGTGCTGCCCCGGCCCGCGCCGCCCTGGCCGTTTCCCTGATTCTGCCCCTGGCCCGATCCGGAACCAGTTCCCTGTCCCTGACCTTGAGCGGACAGAGAAGAAGCCGTCGCGCCGTTTGCTATGGCGCGTAGCTGGTCCAGCATGGATTGCAGTTGGGATAAGGCGGAAACCAGGTCCTGCATGGAAAAGCTGTCAAGCGCGCTTTGCAGTTGGCTCAGATCGCCCGCTGACAAGGCGCTGGCCGCCGCCTGCATCGCCTGTGCAGCTGCTCCTTCCATTTGGGATGCGGCCTGATTCAGGCTTTGAGCCGATTCTTCCGCCTGCTGCATCAAATCCTCTGCCGCCTGCTCCATGGCCTTTTGATCTCCGCTTTCCAGGGCTTTTGCCAGGGCGGATAAACCGGAGGAGGACAGCGCTTCAGCCCCGGACTGCCGGGACAGGGAGGAACGGATGCTTTCCAATCGTTTTTCCGCTTCGTTCAGGGCCAGATAAGCGTCCCGTTCTGTACGGGCGTTTTTGATATTTCGGTTCAGTTCTTCCATCAGGCGGCGCAGTTCTTCCAATTCCTCCCCGGAAAGCGATTTTTCCAGCGCCGCTTTTTCTTCTTCGATCTTTTCTGCGGCGTCTTGCATTTGCTGGGCAAAGCGTTTCATCTGCGATACCGCGGTTGCCTGCGGATCGGGCAGCAGAGCGATCAAAACCACGGCGGCTGCGCAGACGGCAAAAACTGCCGCCAGACGCCGGGAAAAGGGGAGAGGCGATTGCCTGTAATTCGCCTGTGCGAGCGCACGGCAGGCGTCTTCCCGCTGGAGCTGCGCCATGGCGTCGTCACGTTCCGACAGGGCAAGGGCCGTCTGCGCCCGTTCCTGTAAGCCGCAGCGGTCCGCAAGACGCGCCGCTTTGGCATCCGATACAGGCCAGAGCAGACCGAAAAGCCCCGAAACTGCGAAACAGACGGTAAAGATCAGCCCCGCTCCTGTCCATTTCCACGGGATGGGCAGGAAAAGCCCGAAAAGCAGCAGCGCAAGGACGCCAACTGCGCCAAACAGCAGCCCAAAATCCAGCCACCGTCCGCAGCGTATCAGGCGCATGCGCATGCGGGCCCGGCCCAGCGCCCGATGCAGCGCAGAAACTTTCATTGTTTTTTCCTCCCACGCCGCGTACGATGCCGCCGGGGACGCACAAACAGGGCGGAGAGCCCGATCAAAACCAGCGAGAGGGCCAGCATCACGCCCATGTTGATCAGCGTGAACGTGCGGAAGGAGAGGGCGGACAGGATCTCATAGTAATAATACCCGCTGCCCAGGGAAGAGAAGGTGCTGTTCAGCAATCCCGTTTGGTCCATCAGCAGGGAAAACAGCCCCAACCCGGGATTGGCATACAGCAGGGGCGGGATCAGTGCGGCAATTTCCTTATCGGAAAGCGAGGAAAGGATCTGGTCGGCGTTATCTTCATACAACGAAGCGATGGCCCGGCTGACGCCCATGAACAGGGGAATCAGGGTGCCGATGCCGATAGCGAAGACGATCAGATAAGCCGTTACCGTAGCCGCTACCGTCTTGTTGAACAGGGAGGAAGCGAACAGGCCCACCGACGCGGCGGCGAATGCGCATACCAGCAAAAACAGCAGGGAAAACAAAGCTAAACGAAGGCTTAATCCTCCCACTGTCAGCACCACGCAGGTCATGGGAAGGCCAGAAAGTACGATCAGGGAAAGATAGGCAAAGGATTCCAGCAGCTTGCCCAGCACGATGCGCAGGCTTCCGGTATTGGTGACTAAAAGCAGCTCCAGCGTCTGCCTTTCCCTTTCGCCGGAAATGCAGCCCGCCGTCATGGCTGGAGCCACTAAGATCACCAGGAAAAACTGCAGCACTGTCAGGATAATATATTGGTCTACGTTGTTTCGCATCTGGGAAATCACCAGACTGCTTTTGCTCATGGAAAACACGCTGGAAGCGGCAAAAACCAGGGGAAGCAGGGCATAAAGCATCAGGATCACGGGCGTCCGCACGGTGCGCATGCGGCGGCGCGCAGAAGAGGCCAAAATGGGATTAAGCATCGGCTGTCACCTCCATGAATACTTTTTCCAGGTTGAGAGGCGTTCGATGGAAGTCCGAAACCTTTACGCCGTCCTGCATGAGCATTTGCAGCAGGTACGCCGCCGGTTCATCCCCGGCGGGAAGCTTGATTTTCAGCAGCGCGGGGCCTTCCTGCTCAATGGCGGTCACGCCGGGACACTGCTGCGCGATGCGCACGGCCGCGTCCGTTTCCGCGCCGGAAAGCAAATGGACTTCCACCGGCGCGTCACCGTTCATTTTTTCATTCAGAGCTTCCACCGAACCGGAGAAAACGAGCTTGCCGTGGTCGATGATGGTCAGCGCATCACACATTTCCGCCAATTCCGGCAGGATGTGGGAGGAAATGAGCACCGTTTTGCCCATTTCCCGCAGGGTGCGCAGGATGTTTTTCATGTCTGCCCGGGCCCGGGGATCCATGCCGCTGGCGGGCTCGTCCAGAATCAGCACCTTGGGATCGTGGATCAGGGCATGGGCCATGCACAGCCGCTGTTTCATGCCACGGGACAGGGTGTTCACGTAAGCGTCATGCTTATCAGACAGCCCCACCAGGTCCAGCAGCTGATTCGTCATCTGCTTCCTTTTGTCCGCCCGGATGCCGTAGCAGCGGGCGTAAAAGTCTAAGTATTCCCAGGCTTTCAGGTTATCGTACACGCCGAAAAAGTCCGGCATGTAACCCACCATTTCCCGGATGCGCCGGGGATTCTTTTTAAGGTCCACCCCGTCCAGCGTCACAGTACCGGAGGAAGGGGCCAGCAGTGTGGCTAATATGCGCATGGTGGTGGTTTTTCCGGCGCCGTTGGGACCTACGAAGCCGTGCAGTTCTCCTTCGCCGATGGAGATGGAAAGATGGTCCAGCGCCAGGAAGGAGCCATAGTAGCGGGTCAGTTCCTTGGTTTCCAGCATGTCAAATCACCTTCCCTTTCAATTCCAGGGTGGGCGCGGCAATGGTGTAATAGCTCTCCGCACCGGGAGGCGGCAGAAAACGCACGTACAGCCTGCCGTCCTGGACGCATTTTTTCAGCATGGCCTGGTCCCAGGCCGCGTCCAGTTTGATTTCCATCCAATCCCGCGCCGTGAAATCATAAGCGTAGGGGAGAGGGCTCACACCGTAATAATAATCGGGCAGGCTGATTTTCACAGCCGATACGGTGATTTTCCGGCTTTCGGGTATTTCAAAACAAAACGCGGGTTTGTCCGTCAGGCGATATTCTGAACCGGATATCAGCCCTCCTTCGCCGGACGAAGGCGTGCCGCTGCCGTCCACCTGCGCGGGAGATGCTTTCAATGTACCGGGCGCGTAATATATGGCGCCGTTTTCGCCTTTCGGATCGTAGCGCAGCGCAGCGCTCACCATGCCCTTGTGGGAGATGCGTTCCACGGGCTGGCCGTCCACATACAGTTGCGCGGGGTTCAGATCGTCGTTGAAGGCGAAAAAGCGGAAAAAAGTCAGGCTGTCGGTGTTAGAACTGGAATAAATATCGGAAAAAGCGCTTTCAAGCAGCGTGTACATGGCCTCCCGCTTTTGCCTCTCTTCCCTGCTGAGCTGGTAGGAGGCGTTTTGCTGTTCTTCGGGATATAGATAGGCGTATAGAATGCTGTAAAAGTACCGGTCCGTGGAATCAGACACATACACGCCGTCCGTAAACAGCTTGTTTTTGTTGTCGTTCTTGGCGTTCAGGGCAAATTCCGCGCTTTCCCCCGGTCCCAAATCGGGAATAGTACAGAAACCAAAGGAGGTAAGCACCACGCAGTCCCGCAGGGGATAAGCGCTGCTGTTGCGCACAGTGCCTTTTAAGCCCGTTTCCGTGGGATGCACGTCCGCCTGAATATCCATGTCCGGCATTTCCGCCGCGATCCTGGCGGGGACCACTGTCCACGGCGCCTGAAAACTGAGGCTCACCGCTTTCTCAGGACCACAGTCATAGCGATGGCGCAGGCGGGAGGGTGCGGCGGGTTTTCCATCCTCGCTGTCGTCGTAGTAATAATAGGAATAGGTGTTGATCAGATGCAGGTCCCGATCCCCGGCGGACAGCCTGTGTTCTTCCCCGTCGTTTACAGTGACAGCCGCGTAAACGGTGGCAGACGCGCCCTCGTCCAAATTATAATGGGCATAGGTGACGGCCATGGGGGCCCCGTAGCCGCCTGCCTGGGCCAGCAGGGCGATAGACGCCACGCACAGGGCAGTAAGCGCCGGAAAAAGCCCCCAAAGCCATTCCCGCTTATCGATTTTTTTCAGCAGGAAATAGCCGCCCAAGCCCCCTAAAACAAGATATGCGGCCAAGACCAGCAGCATGGGCACGGCGGAGGAATCGTTGGGAATCGCGGCGGAACGCGCAAAGCTTTCCGCGTTCCAATACTCGTTCTCGCTCCAGCCCCAGGTGTTTGCATGGCTTTCATAGAGGCCGGGGATATCCTGGATGAACAGCCGCTGCATAAAGCTGTGGATCAGGGACCAGGAGGATAAGGCAGGATCGCTCCAGGAAAATGCGGCGGTGTAGATCACGCCGCTGCCTAAGGCCGTGCGGAACAAAAGCGGGGTATCCCCGTCAGTGATCAGGGATGATCCGCCTTTTGCCTCGGTCAGGAGCGCGGATTTCCCGGCAGGCAGCTCATTTACTTTTAAGTAAGCGCTCAGCGCCGGGGTGATATCGCCGCCCTCGGCTACTTTGCCGGGGGTGATGCCCGTCCAATCGAAAAAAGCGGGATATACGCTCCCAGCGTCCGCGCCGCCGCCCAGCACCAGGATGCCGCCGGACCGCACCCATTTTTCCAGCGCGTTCATCTGCCGTGCGGAGAGCGTGGAAGCGTCGAATTGATCCACGATCAAAAAATCAAAGGCGGACAGCAGCGTTTCGTCCTCCGGGAAGGCGGCCGCGGTGAGCGGCACGGTCTGCCAGTATTCGTTCCGGTGGAGCGTATCGCTGTCCTTGGTGATATTGAGATAATAGAGGCTTGACGGCTCGGATGTCAATATGCCCGCCAGCAAAGTGGAGGGGTCGGCGGTCCGGGTGGGGGAAACTGTAACCGACGCGGCGGACTGACCGTTTTCCAACCATTCTACCGTATAGGTGTCCTGCCTGTAATACACACGGACGGGCAGCGTTACCTGACGCCTGGTTCCGGCCGCCAGGGTCAGCGGCAGTTCGTAGCGGTCGTATTCCTGGGCGCTTACATACACATTCACGGCCAGCACGCCGTTTATGTCCGCTCCGCCGTTTTCCAGCGCAGCCTGCACGGGCATGGGCCGGGAATAGGTCATCAATCCGTTATAGCCGATGGAAACGCCGGTCAGCTTTACGTCGCGCGGCAGGTTTTCCGCTGCGGCACAGTTCAGCAGCATCGACAGGCATATCGCGCAGAATAAAATCCATTTCAAGCTTTTAACCAAAAAGAATCACCCCTTTTTTCCAAATAGAACGGCTTTTTCAAAGCCCACACATGCAGACGAATCAACTTCCTGTTTTGTTCCGCGTTTCAAATAAAAACCCTGTTTTCTGGAAAAGAAAAAGCCCGCTTCTTTCCGCGAGGAAGAAGCGGGACTGAAGCTTCTGTTACCAGGTGGCGTTCATAGCCCGGGCTACGCAGTTCTGGTGGGCGGAATCCACGTTGTTGGTTTCGTGGGTACGGCTGTTGTAAAAATGGATACAGAAATGGCCGTTAAAGTTATTATTGGTGATGGTCCAGGTGCCATGGGGCATGCCGTTCATGGAGGCGGCGTATACATGTCCATTGTACAGCACCAGGATCGCCCGGCGGTTCCAGCTCCATTCGCCGCCGTAAATAGATTTCATAATGGCCGTATCAGAGGCTGTCAAGGGTTCGCTGTCCAGGTGATTACTGCCGAAGCGGCGGCGGGCCTGGAACATTTTGCCCGTCGATACATCCTTGATGGTATACACGCAGGTGCCGGTGAACACACTGCTGCCGCCGTTGAACCAATCAAGCCGTTCGGTGGTATAGGTAAAGTTGGCGGCGTTTTTGCCAAACAGCGCCTTGATGGTGGCGTTGCCAGCCGTGCCGTCCTGGGCCAAGCCCTTGGATTTCTGGAAAGCTTTCACGGCTTCCACGGTCTGGTTTCCGTACTTGCTGTCAATGGGATACTTGTAATAACCTTTGATTTTCAGCGCCTGCTGCAGGGCCAGCACGTTTTTGCCGCTGTCGCCCTTTTTACTGGTGGAAGGCACGGTGATCTGGGATATTTTGGTGATCCCGTTCATTTTGGGATCATTTGCTACGGTGGTATACAGCACCTTGCCGAACAGCTTCATGATGGTTGCGTAATCCGCTTTGCCGGTCTGGCTGATGCCTACGGCTTTCTGGTAGGCTTTCACGGCGCTTTCGGTGGCGTTGCCGAATTTTCCGTCCACCGTATCCTTATAGTAGCCTTTGATTTTCAGGGCCTGCTGCAGCTTTTCCACACTGTCGCCCGAGGAACCCTTCTGCGTGTAATCCGGCGGATTGCCCAGTTTGGAGATCGTGGTGATATTGGCGTATTTGCTGCTGCTGGCTTTGCTGGAAGAAGATGAAGAACCGTTTAGCGCTTTATTCGCTTCGGCGGAAACGGTCACGAACTTCTTCATGATATAGCCCGTATTCTTATTATATGTCACCTTGTAAAAATCGCCCTTAGTGCCAGTTACCGTGACTTTTGTGCCCTTGTTCAACTGGCAGTGATAGGCGGAATCGGTATTGGCATAGATACGGAAAAACACTTTGTCCGCGTTTATAGTGCCTGTATAGGATGCGGCCATCGCTTCGGGAATGATGGTCATCAGGATGGCGATCAGCAAAACCGCCGCGATTCCGCGCTTAACGTACTGCATTTTCTTTTCTCCTTCCATTTGTAATCAGTACGTAATCATTATAAAACAAAAGTGGAAAAGAATCAATATTTGGAACAAATTGTTTACAATTATACCAAATATAGCGTTTGGGCTGAATTATAATCGGCGTTTGTTCTTTTCAATTCCCATTTTTCTTGACGTGGGCAGCTTTAGATTTGGGATAGATTTTTTGTTCTGATTATGCTAATATCATACGGTGAGAGGGAGTTGACAGCCAATGAAACCATATCAGCTGATCGCTTTGGATATTGACGGAACGCTATTGAACAGTGAAAAACAGGTGCCGCCGGAGTGCGTTGGTGCGATCCGCCAGGCTGCTGCAGCGGGAAAAACCATCGTTTACTGTACGGGACGGGCCGTTTCAGAATTGGAAGCGTTCATCGACCTTCTCCCGGAAATCCGGTATGCCGTTTTCGCCAGCGGCGGCGGAATCTACGATATCGCCGAAAGAAGGGCTTTCGCGCTGCGGGGCATTCCCCGGGAGCAGGCGGACGCTATCATGGCAGTGGCGAAAACGAAGGACCTGATGCCTCAGATTGTTCTTGCGGACCGGGACGTGATCCAGGCTTCCCAAATGGCGCAGCTGGAGCGGTATCATATGGGCATTTACCGCCCGCTGTACGAAAAAGCGATGACGCTGGTGCCGGATATCTTTTCTTTTTATGACGCCTGCGCGGACGATATCTTGAAAATCAACCTGTACCACGCCGATCCGGCCGAACGGGCGCGGACGAGGGAGCAGATCGCTTTTCTGCAAATGGAGAAAGCATATTCGGAGGTTTCTTCTCTGGAATGCTCGGCTTTGGGGGTCAATAAGGGAACGGGTCTTATGCGGTTATGCGATGAACTGGGAATCCCGCCGGAAGCCTGCGTCGCCGTGGGAGACGCCGATAACGATATCCCCATGATTCGGGCGGCGGGCCTGGGGATCGCCATGGGCAACGCGCCTGAGCATGTGCGCAGCGCGGCGGACCGAGTGGTAGGCGACCTGGATCACGGCGGCTGCGCCGAGGCGGTCCGGCTGGCGCTGTAACCAATGCGGCCTCATATCTCCACATGAAAAGAGGACAGGACGATGAAAAAAGTTACGGACCTCATCGTATCCCGGCGGAACTGGATTTTAGTCATCATGATTTGTCTGTCCGCCGTCTGCGGGGTCCTTTCCCTGCAAGTGCGCGTCAATTACGATATGACCAAGTATCTGCCGGATGATTCCGCCATGAAAAAGGGCCTGGACATCATGGCGGAGGAGTTTCCGTCCCTGGGGGCGGACAAGAGCATCCGGGTGATGGCGGAAGGGCTGGACGAAGAAAAGCAGGCGGAACTGAAGGAAAAGCTGAAAGCTCTTCCCTATGTGGAAAGCGTGGCCCATGACGGCAGCGAAAAATATCATCAGGGAGATTATTCGCTGTTTGTGATCAGCACGTCATATGATTACGGTTCACCCGAGGAACGGTCCATCGAAAACGCCCTGGAAAAGAACTTTCAGGAATACCACACTGTTTACCGGAATGACAATCCCGGGTCGGACGGCGTGCCGGCCTGGCTGCTGCTGTCCGCCATCGCCATTCTGGTTGCAATCCTGCTGATCATGTGTCAATCCTGGTTTGAGCCGATCCTGTTCCTGCTCAACATCGGCATCGCCGTATTGATCAACGAAGGCACGAATCTGTTTCTGGGGCAAATCTCTTATGTCACCTCTTCCATGGCCGCGGTTATGCAGTTGGTATTGTCCATCGATTATTCCATCATGCTCATGAACCGCTACCGCCAGGAAAAAGCCGCCGGGCTTGAAAAGCGCCAGGCTATGTCCGCCGCGCTGCGCAATTGCTTTTCCTCCGTGTCGAGCAGCGCGCTGACCACCGCCGCGGGGCTGCTGGCGCTGGCCTTCATGCATTTTAAAATCGGCCTGGATCTGGGCGTGGTGCTGGCCAAGGGCGTGCTGATCAGCCTGATCTGCGTGCTGACTTCGCTGCCCGGCATCGTGCTTTTAGGGGACCGCCTGATCGACCGGACCGGGAAAAAGACGTTCCATCTTTCTACAGGCTGGCTTGCCCGGTTCAGCTTCCGGCGGCGGGTGATCCTTTCCTGCGTGTTCGTTCTGATGTTCGTTTCTTTTTATTTCCTCCAGGGCAATACCCAAATCACATATATACTTGCGAAAGTCGATCCCATCATGGATATCTTCCCGCCGGAAAACACGCTGGTGATCGTGTATGAAAACCAGGATGAGGAAAAAATGGCCCGGCTGGGGGAAACCCTGGAAAGCTGGGACGGGGTGACGCAGGTGATGAGCTACCCCGCCATTTTCGGCAAGGCGTACACGGCGCAGGAATTGTACGATGCTCTGGGAAGCCTTGGCGGCGGTATGGGGACGGACCTTGGCGAAGGGATCAGTTTTGATCCCAGCATGCTCAATACGGTTTATTCTTTTTACTTCGCGGGATCAAACACGCCCGCTTCCGAGCAGAAAATGACTATCCCGGAATTATTCAATTATGTGCATGATAAACTGCTCAACAACATCCTCTTTTCGGCGCTGATCAGCCCGGAAATCAAAGAAACCATTGTAAATGCCAAGGAGACGCTGGACAGCGGCATGCGCATGCTGAAATCCGACCGCTACTCCCGCCTGATCGCTTACACCAACCTGCCTGTGGAAGGCGGGGAGACGGAAGCGCTGCTTGCCATGCTGAATGAAGAGGGAAAAACGCTTTCGGGAGACTATTACCTGATCGGCAATTCACCCATGAGCGATGAAATGCGCCACACGTTCTCCGATGAACTGCGGACCATCACCCAACTGACCGCCGCGGCCATTTTCCTGATCGTGCTCATTTCCTCCCGGTCCTTCGTCGTGCCCGCGCTGCTGGTGCTGATCGTTCAGTGCGGCGTATACATCACGGTAACGGTGGTGGGCTGGCAGGGATACAGCATCTATTTCCTGGCGCTGCTGATCGTGGAATGCATCCTGATGGGAGCCACCATCGATTACGGCATCCTGTTTACCGGCTATTATCGGGAGCACCGAAAGCGCGATGCGATTCCCGACGCCTTAAAAGCCGCCTATGACGGCTCCATCCACTCCATTATGACCTCGGGGCTGATCCTGGTTGTTGTTACGGGCATCCTTGGCTATACCTATTCCGACCCCACCGTGGCGGAAATTTGCCGCACCATTTCCACCGGCGCGCTTTCCGCGATCCTGGTGATCCTGTTCCTGCTGCCCGGCCTGCTGTCGGCGCTGGACCGGCTGATCGTTCATGGGAAAAAAACGATCAATAAACCGTGATTTCGAATATTTTATTGTGTGAATGTGCTTAACAACTTGTTTTTTCCTGTTGACAACACGCTGTTTTTATGTATAATGATAGTGCACAATCAAATTGTGCGAAATTGGAAATGGGAGGTGCAAGCAGGATGACAAATGAAACGGGTGACTTTGACGCGTTGAAACTGAAGAATCAGGTATGCTTTCCGCTATATGCATGCTCGAAGAAATTGGTGCGTCAGTATGGCCCGTACTTAAAGGAACTAAACCTCACGTATACCCAATACATCGTGATGATGGTGCTGTGGGAAAAAGAAACCGTCTCTTCCAGGGAGCTTGCCGAGTGCCTCCATCTGGATTACGGCACCCTGACGCCCGTGCTGAAAAGACTGCACAAGGCAGGATATCTGACAAGGGAGAGGGCGGATGAGGACGAACGGCTCTTGAAACTGACGCTGACAGAGGAAGGACGGGCGCTGAAAACGAAAGCCGTCAAGATTCCCCCGGCAATTGGCGAATGCATGGGCCTGACAATGGAGGAATTCCACACACTGCATGTGCTGACCAATAAGGCGCTGAAAAACATGGAAGAAAGAAATGGTTTATGATTTTCGCTAAACAGGCATGGCTATCATCTGTGAAAAAGATACGAAAGGAGTGCATGTGATATGGAAAGATATCAAGAACCTTTTGATATTCAAGACTATATGACGAAGGGCGTGGAACAGGTCGTATCGGACGCGGTCAAGGCGACGCTGAAAGATCCGCGGGAGAGCGCTTTTATGCTGAGATTTTCGGCGGCAAGCATACGCGCTTCCCAAAAACGGAGGAAAGCGGAAGACGCGGGAGAACATATTCCGCCTTTTCTGATCGCAAGCATTACCAGCCAGTGCAACCTGCACTGTGCAGGCTGTTATTCCAGATGCAACCATGCCACGGTGGACGCTGCGCCGGTTTCCCAGCTTACAAGCGACGAATGGTTCAGGATATTTGACGAGGCAGATGATCTTGGCGTCAGCTTCATCCTTCTCGCAGGCGGAGAGCCGATGCTGCGCAGGGATATTATTGAAGCGGCGGGAAAAAAGCCCAATATCCTGTTCCCGATTTTCACCAACGGGACATTTATGGACGAGCGATACTTTGAACTGTTCGATAAGCACCGCAATCTGCTTCCCATCATGAGCATTGAAGGGGAAAAAGAAATCACGGATGCCCGGCGCGGCAGCGGGATCTATGAGCGTTTGATTGCCAATATGGATGAATTGCAGCGCCGCGGGCTGATCTTTGGCGCGTCCGTGACCGTTACGAAAGCCAATATCCGGGAAGCGGTCTCCGCTTCCTTCCTGAGAAACCTTTCTGACAGAGGCTGTAAGGCGGTCATCTTTGTGGAATTCGTTCCCGTGACAGAGGAGAGCAAAGAACTTGCTCCCGGCGACGCGGAGCGGGAGTATTTGCAGGGAGAAATCCTTCGGCTTCGTGCAGAGCATCCGGAGATGGTATATATCTCTTTCCCGGGAGATGAAAAGAGCTCTGGCGGCTGCGTGGCGGCTGGGCGCGGGTTTTTCCATATCAATTCCCATGGCGGAGCGGAGCCCTGCCCCTTCTCTCCGTATTCGGATATCAATGTGCGGGATACCTCCCTGCGGGAAGCCATTAATTCAAGATTGTTCAGAACGCTGCGGGATCATGGACATCTGCTGGAAGATCACGCGGGTGGCTGCGTTTTGTATGAAAAACGTGATCTTGTGGAGAGAATGATTGCCGGCCAGACCGAGTAAATGGTAATGACACGACACGCTGCATACGCTGAACCAAAGCGGCGACAAAATGAAAGAAAATGAGGAGGAAAAGAAAATGACAGTCTATGATTTTACGGTGAAGGACAGAAGGGGAAATGAGGTCGCCTTAAGCGAGTATTCCGGGAAGGTGCTGCTCATCGTCAACACAGCCACGGGATGCGGCTTTACCCCCCACTATGAACCGTTGGAAGCCATGTACAAAGAATTCCGGGATCAGGGATTTGAAATCCTCGATTTCCCCTGCAATCAGTTTGCGGGTCAGGCTCCGGGTTCCGGGGATGAGATCCATGAATTCTGCACGCTGAAATTCGGAACGGAGTTCCCGCAGTTTGCCAAGATCGACGTGAACGGCGAAAACGCCGATCCCCTGTTTGCATACCTTGCTGCAGAAAAGCCGTTCGCCGGATTCGGCAAAGGGCTGAAGAACGCTGCGCTGAACAAGTTTGCGGACATGAACAATAAAAAGTATGGCGACAAGACCTACATTGGCTGGAATTTTACCAAATTCCTGGTAGACCGTCAGGGCCATGTGATTGCCAGATTCGAGCCCACAACAGATATGAAAGAGGTTAGGGAAGCGGTCGACGCGGAGTTGGCGAAGAAATGATCAAAAGAGGGATATCTTCATGAAGTATGGAGATAGTGCGTTTGATATACACTGTCTTTTCTCTTCTATATTCCTGTGGCGGCAGCTGCCAGTCTGGTGCCGGTACTGGAAATGCTGATGCTCCCTAAAACCGTGTGTTATATGCTCCTGATCTGGGTTTTCAGGAGATATGCGTTGGCGGAGTAAACCGTTTGGCATTCTGCTCTGTTCAATCAAGAAAGGATGGAAAAAACATGAAGATCGCCGTCAGATATTATACAAAGACCGGGAACACAAAGCGTCTCGCGGAGGCTGTGGCAAAGGCTGCCGGCGTGCAAGCGCTTCCGATCAGCAATCCTGTCACGGAGCAGGTGGACATTCTGTTCCTCGGCAATTCCTATTACGCCTTCAGTATCGATCCGGAAGTGAAGACGTTCATCCAATCTCTGGATAAAAGCAAGGTGGGCCGTATCGTCAATTTCGGCTCCGCCGCGATGCTGAACTCTACCTATAAGAAAGTCAAAGCAGAGGCGGATAAGGCTGGCATTCCCATGGATGAACGGGAATTCCACTGCAAAGGCGAATTCAAAGGCATACACAAAGGCAGGCCTAATGAAGATGACATGAAAGCCGCCGCGGCGTTTGCCAGGGAAATTGTGGGGTGAGCAAATGCCTTTGATTTATCAGCTGACTCAAAATTCTACAGACAGGAATGGGCTGTCCCGTGAAAAAACGATTGTCCGAACCAGCGTGATCGGCATCATCGCCAATGTGTTCCTTGCCGGTTTCAAGGCAGCCGTCGGTCTGATGGCCAATTCCATCGCCATTGTGCTGGACGCCGTCAATAACATTTCCGACGCGGGCAGTTCCCTGATCACCATTGTCGGAACGAAGCTGGCTGGCAGAGAGCCGGACAAAAAGCACCCCTTCGGATACGGACGGATCGAATACCTGAGCGCGATGATCATCTCCGTGATCGTGCTGTATGCCGGTATCACGTCTTTTGTGGAATCTGTCAAGCAGATCATCCATCCTGAAACGCCGGACTATAACGCAGTCTCGCTGATCATCGTGGCTGTTGCGGTCGTGGTCAAGATCCTGCTGGGCCGCTATGTCAAGGGCGTGGGCGAAAAGGTCAATTCGGATTCCCTGATCAATTCAGGGGAAGACGCCAGGCTGGATGCTGTTATTTCGGCATCCACACTTGTTGCCGCAGCCGTTTTCATGCTTTTCCATATATCTCTGGAAGCATGGCTCGGCGCAGTCATATCCATCGTGATCATCAAATCAGGAATTGAGATGCTTCGCGATACAGTTTCCCAGATCCTCGGAGAACGCAATGATATTGACCTTGCCCGGGGAATTTATCAGACGGTCACTTCTTTCCCTGACGTGCAGGGCGCTTACGACCTGGTGCTGAACAATTACGGGCCGGATGCCTGGAACGGCTCTATCCACATCGAAGTGCCGGACACGTATTCAGCAGATCGGCTGGATCAGTTGATCCGTGAGATTACAATCAAGGTGATCGAAAAGCATCGTGTGATCCTGACAGCCGTTGGAGTATATTCAGTCAACACAAAGGACGAGGAGATCATCAGAGCAAAGGAGCAGGTTCAGGAGATCGTGTTCGCCCACAAGCATGTCCGGCAAATGCATGGATTTTATCTGCTGAAGGAGCAAAAAACGATGCGTTTCGATATCGTGATCAGCTTTGAAGCAAAAGACCGCAGGGCAATTTACACAGAGGTTGTTTCTGATGTGCAAAAAGCATTCCCGGATTATGAATTGCAGATTGCCATGGATACGGATTTTTCGGAAGAATGAGAAAGAATCAATGTTTTTCTGCGGTGGATAAAGCCCCGCAGTTTTTTGTGTATCTGTGCGGCATGTTCACATCGAAAACCGGAAAACAAGCTGCTCGACAAAGCAGCGTGCCATGCTGTTGCATTTGACACAGCTTTTCTCTTCCATAGGACAGGCGTTTGTGGTATAATCCGGCTTGAGAAACGCCAGCTTCTCCATGAAAGGATTTTGCTTATAGGAAAAGGGTTCTGGTCGGGCGAGGATCGAAGGAGGTGTAGGAATGAAAGCGTTTATCGACAGATGCACGCAATAGTGCAATACCCACGAGCCCCATAAGACAATCTCTCCGGGCAAAAGGGGATTTGCTATTGCGCTTCGCACCGGACCGGGTATGAAAGAATGTGAGAGGATTGTCAGCAGCATAGAGCATTTTTTTGGTCATCTGGAGATTGCATGCACTGGAAGCCTTGAATTATGCGCTGTTGAATATAAGGAAGCTGCAGCTGGCCGGAAAGAAGAAATCAAAGCATTTTGTCAAAAAATGTAACGGTGGACTATGCCGGTGCGCACCTGTTGGAGACGTTGGAAATCCATAACAAACTATCTGGCGGAAACAGCGGAAGAACACAAGCCGTTTAGGGAGGATGCAAAGAGGAACAGAAATTGGAAATGCGGGAAGACCGGCTATGGAATCGTCTGGGTGCTCGCGCTGGTATTGCTTCTCAGCACCGCGGCGGCGTAAACATCGAATGACATCCGGGTACCGCTGGATTGCGGCGATCCGCAGAACTGGGTATATGCGGGTTCAGAAGACGGCGAAACGCTGGCGGATGTGTTTTTCATCGCGCCTTCCGCATTTGGCGGCAGCGAAGGGGCATATCTCATGGATTTCTCTTATGAAAAGCCCAGGAACAATTTCATGGGCGCTATCAATACCTGATGAAGGATTGCTTCGGGGATGAAGCTCTGCAAAAGCAGCTGATCGCCTGCTGCGCCATTGGCTGGCGGCTGACGGAGGAAGAAACGGAACAGTGGCCCCAGCTCCGGGCGGCGCAGGGGAAAACGGACACCGGCGTGATCATTTCCTTCAATACGGAGGCGGAAGACATGGCGGATTCCTTGATGATCCCGGCAGGTATGAAAACACTTTCGATCAACCCGCTGAACTGGAAAACCGACGGGGAACTGGCCGAAAAAAAGGAACCTTGGCGCGTGCTTTACCGACTATGGCGGCAATATCCTGGACGAAACTTGGAAAAGAACGTGCAGGATCGTATCCTGGCGTATGTGAATGTGTGAAAAGCCTCAAAAAAGGAGGAAAAAAGCAATGTTTGTCGAAGAAAAAGTTCAGAGACTTCTGTCGAACAAACAGCCGCAACAACAGAGAGGGTGTTTTCTATGAAAAAAAGAGTCCTGTGCTTTCAGCTGCTGATCCTGCTGCTGTGGGTTGGTTCTGCCTGTGCGGAAAGCGCCGGCGGCTGGATCACCAGCCGGGAAGATTTGAACGGCAAGCGCATGGGCATCGTGACGGGGACCAGCTTTGAAGCGCCTACGCTGCAATACTTCCCCGACAGCCAGCACCTGTATTTCAGCACCAACAGCGACGTGGTCACCGCTCTGACCAATAACAAGATCGACGGTTTCCTGGCCGACGAGCCGGTGATCCGCATGATTTGCAAGGAAGTGCCGGAGATCACCTATCTGGCTGAGAAGATCACCCAGGACGACTATGCTTTCGGCTTTGCCAAGAACAGCGAACGGGCGGACAGGATCAGGGGCCAGTTCAATGAAATGCTGACGCAGATCATGGCAGGCGGCACCCTGAATGCCCTGTACGACAAGTGGTTCGGCGACGACGAAGCCGCGAAGACGGTCGATCTGACGGGGTTCAGCGGTGAAAACGGCACGCTGAACGTGGTCACCAACTGCACGAACATCCCCTTTTCCTATATCAAGGATGGGAAAATGGCCGGTATCGCCATTGAACTTACGGAAATGTTCTGCCGCAGGTATGGCTATACCCCTTCTATTGAGGACGTGGACGCCGCGGCCCGTATCCCCGGCATCGTCACCGGAAAATATGATATGTGCGCCGCCCCCCTGACGATCACGGAAGAACGCAGGGAGAGCATCAATTTTTCCGACCCCTATTATCAGGGCGGTATCGTGCTGGCTGTGCGGAAAGCGGATGTTTCCGCGCAAACGGCGGAAAAAGAGGAACCCTCCGTTTCTTCTCCGATGGATGTCAAGCGCATGGGCATCGTGACGGGAACCAGCTTTGAAGCGCCCACGCTGCAATTTTTCCCCGGCAGCGAATACCTCTACTATAACAGCTACACCGACGTGGCCGCCGCTCTGATCAATCAGAAAATCGACGGCTTCCTGGGCGACGAACCGGCGCTGCGCATCCTGGTGGGCGAGGTGCCGGAAATCACCTATCTGCCTGAAAAACTGGTCAGCGACGAATACGCCTTCGGTTTTGGCAAGAGCGGACAGCGGCCGGATATGCTGCGGAGGCAGTTCAATGAAATGCTGGCGGAAATCAAGGCCGACGGCACCCTGGAAGCGCTGGGCAATAAGTGGTTTGGCGACGACGAAGCCGCAAAAGTCGTGGATCTGAAGAACGGATACTCCGGCGAAAACGGCAAATTGAACGTCGTGACCACTGCCACCGACGTGCCTTTCTCCTATGTGAAGGATAATCAGTATGTCGGCCTGTCCATTGAATTGGTGGAGATGTTCTGCCGCCGCTTTGGCTACACGCCGGTCATCGCTGATGTGGACTTTTCCGCCCGCATGCCCGGCCTGGTCAGCGGCAAATACGATATGTGCGCTTCCTCCATGGCAATCACCGAGGAACGCAAGGAAAGCATCAGCTTTTCCGAACCCTTCTATCAGGGCGGCATCGTACTGGCTGTGCGGAAAGCGGATGCGCCCGCCCAAACAGCGGAAAGCGCCGGCCTTTCCGGGCAGAGTACGGTTTCTGGCCTGGACGCCTTGAACGGCAAGCGTATCGGCGTACTGACCGGCACCACCTGCGCCACGGACGCTGAAGCGCGTTTGCCCGACGCAATCATCGTACATGCGAACAACATGGCGGATGAGCTGGCCATGCTGCGCGCCGGAAAGGTAGACGCCATCGTATCGGATGAAATCATGTTCCGCTACCTGCAAATAGAAAACGACGACCTGGAAGTGCTGACAGAAAAGTTTTCAAGTATTTCCTTAGCTCCGATCTTTACCAGGAGCGAGAAGGGGCGTGCGCTTTGCGAGGAATACAATGCGTTTGTGCAAAAGCTGTGGGCGGACGGAACGATGGACGCGCTTCAGGAGGTATGGTTAGGAAAGGACGAAAGCCTGAGAACCGTGCTGGATTATGAAGCCCTGCCGGATGTGAACGGCACGCTGACCATGGCAGTGGACGCTAACCTCGTGCCCTTTGCTTACGTGAAGGATGGCAGGATCGTGGGGTATGATGTGGATATTGCCGCCCGGTTCTGCGAAGCCAACGGCTACCGGCTGAAAATCATCAATTCCTCCTTCGACGGGGTGCTGGCGTCCGTTCAGAAGGGAAAATGCGATTTTGCTTCCTGCGGCATTACCATCACCGACGAACGGGCGGAGATGGTGCTGTTTGGAGTGCCGATCCTTTATAGCGGGAACACGGCGGCGGTTTTGAAGCAAAAGGACGCGTCATCCTCCGCTTCGGCTGCTTCCGGCTATGCTTCTGTTCAGGATTTGAACGGCAAGCGCATTGGCGTGCAGACCGGCACCACCTTTGATGAAATCGTGCTGGAAACGCTGCCGGACGCGAAAGTGAGCTATTTCAACTCCTATCCCGATATGGCCGCCGCGCTGGAAGCCAACAAGATCGACGCTTTCCCGGGCGACGAGCCGGTGATCCGGCTGATGGCGGCGGAGAACGATAAGCTTACCGTTCTGGAAGACCGCATGGACGATTTTGATTTCGGCATCGCCATGCCCAAAACGGAAGCCGGAGAAAAGCTGCTTGCGGAAATCAACGCCTGGCTCGCGGACGTAAAGGAGAGCGGGGAACTGACAGCAATCACCCAGAAATGGACGGACGGCCCGGAAAGCGAAAAGACCGTGACGGATTACGCCTCCTTCCCCGCGCCAAACGGCGTATTGACCCTGGCGACGGAAGGAGCCTACGCTCCCATGAACTATTACCGGAACGGCGAAGTGGTGGGCATGGAAATCGACATGATCGCCCGGTTCTGCGAAGCGAACGGCTACGGTCTGAAAGTGGTTCCCATGCTGTTTGACGGCATCCTGCCCGCTATCCAGTCCGGGAAAGCGGACTTAGCCGCCGCTGGTTTGACCATCACGGAGGAACGGAAGGAAAGCGTGTATTTCTCCGATCCCTATTATACCGGCGGCACGGTGATGGCGATACTCAAGGGCGAAGCAGCGGCATCCGCACAGCATACGGCAAGCGCGGGCATCGCTTCGATGGACGATCTGAAAAATGCCCGCATCGGCGTACAAACAGGCACCACGGAAGGGCAGATGGTCGAAGACCGATTCCCTGAAGCGACGGTGACCTATTATAATTCTACCACCGATTTAGCGGCTGCGCTGTTGAAAAACAAAATTGACAGCTTTCCGTTGAGCTTTGACGCCCTCGAACCTATCATAAAGGAAAATAACAGGATTACCTATCTTTCAGAGCCTTTAGCAAGTTACGACTGCGGTTTTTCTTTTGGCAAGACGGAAAGCGGGGAAAAGCTGTGTGCTCAATTCAACGCGTTCCTGCGAGAGATTAAAGCGGACGGCACACTCCGGGAAATACGGGAGAAGTGGGCGGGCAGCCTGGAACAGGAGCCGGTGGATTACGATGCCCTGCCCAGTACAAACGGAAAGCTGCGCATGGCGACGGAGGCGGCCTATCCGCCGTTCGAGTATGTCAGCAACGGTCGCTACGCGGGATTAGACGTCGATCTCGCCACCCGTTTTTGTGAAGCCTATGGTTACGGACTGGAAATTGTCGATATGAGCTTTGACGCCGTTATCGCCTCGGTGCAGACCGGCAAATGCGATTTTGGCGGTTCGGGGATTGAAATTACGGAGGAACGTGCGCAAAACGTTTATTTCTCCGAATCTTACCACAACGTTCAATCGGTGATGGCGGTGCTCAAGGCGGAGGATACAGTCGAGGCGACCGCGTCCAGCGGAGCAGAGGAACAATCCTTCTGGGACGGCATCGTTTCCAGCTTCAACAAAACCTTTATCCGTGAGAATCGCTGGGAGCTGTTTAGGGATGGCGTTCTGACCACCCTGCTTATCACCGTTCTGTCCATTCTGTTCGGCACGGCATTGGGCTTCATCGTGTTCATGCTCTGCCGGAACGGGAACGTCGTCGCCAACGGCGCCACCCGGTTTTCCATGTGGCTGGTTCAGGGTATGCCCATGGTGGTGCTGCTCATGATCCTGTATTACATCATCTTTGGTTCGGTAGCCATCAGCGGCATATTTGTGGCGGTGATCGGGTTTACGCTCACCTTCGGCGCATCCGTGTTCGGGCTGCTGAAAATGGGCGTTGGCACCATCGACCGGGGCCAGTATGAAGCAGCCTACGCCCTGGGATACGCCAACCGGCGGACCTTCTTCCGCATCATCCTGCCCCAGGCCATTCCCCATATCCTGCCGGCCTACAAGGGCGAGATCGTGGGCCTCATCAAGGCCACGGCCATCGTGGGCTATATCGCCGTGCAGGACCTGACCAAGATGGGCGACATCGTGCGCAGCCGCACGTATGAAGCCTTCTTCCCCCTCATTGCCGTGACAGTGATCTACTTTGTGCTGGAAGGGCTGATGGGTTTCCTGGTCAGCAAGATACAGATTCGGATGAATCCAAAGAAACGGAAGCCCGAATCTATATTAAAGGGGGTGAATGTACATGATTAAGATCGAGCATTTGAAAAAGGTTTATCCGAATATTACGCCCCTGAAAGATGTGTGCGTGGAAATCCGGGACGGAGACGTGATCTCCGTGATCGGTCCATCGGGCACGGGGAAAAGCACCCTGCTGCGCTGCATCAACCTGTTGGAAAAGCCGACAGAGGGCCATATCTGGGTGAACGGCACCGACGTGACCGATCCCAAGTGCGATTTGGGCAAGGTACGGCAGAAGATGGGCATGGTGTTCCAGTCCTTCAACCTGTTCGGACATTTGACAGTCATCGAAAACATCATGCTGGCCCCCATGGATTTGCTGGGAAAGAGCAAGCAGGAAGCCTATGAGGAAGGGATGCGGTTACTGCGCACCGTGGGGTTGGCAGAAAAGGCGCTGAACTACCCGGACGAGCTTTCCGGGGGGCAGAAACAGCGCATCGCCATTGCCCGCACCTTGGCCATGGACACGGATATCATCCTGCTGGACGAGCCCA
>JAFXMP010000320.1 GCA_017530275.1 Clostridia bacterium
ATACCCCATGTTGGAATGAACGGACAAATGCTTTTTACAAAAGATTAGGCTATTGGATCATAAAGGTTGAGGATGGATTCGTCTTTTACCAGAAAAGAAAAAGCGAACCCAACAAGGCAGTATTGTATATCCACGGCAAAGGCGGCAGCGCAGCGGAGTGTGAACATTACCGGCCGCTGTTTCCGGAATGTGAGGTCATAGGGCTGGATTATCAGACCTTTACCCCGTGGGAGACCGGCGCGGAGATACGAGCGGCGGTGGAGGGGCTGAAGGCGGAGGGTAAGCGCGTCATCGTGATCGCAAACAGCATCGGCGCATACTTCAGCATGAACGCTGGGATCGACGCGATGATCGAAAAGGCCTGGTTCATTTCACCCATCGTGGATATGGAGAAGCTGATCACCGATATGATGCGGGGGACCAATGCCACGGAAGCGGAACTGGAAGCCAAGGGAACCATCCATACCGCGTTCGGCGAGGACCTGTCTTGGAATTACCTCTGCTATGTGCGAAGCCATCCCATCCGTTGGACGGCGCCGACGCAGATCCTCTATGGAAGCCGTGACAACCTGACGCCATTTAAAACCATCCGCGATTTTGCAAAGACGCACCATGCCGCCCTCACCGTCATGGAAGAAGGCGAGCACTGGTTTCATACGGAGGAACAGATGCGGTTTCTGGACGACTGGATCATGAAAGAGAATCATCAATAAAATGGAGCGAGTATGGCTATCGAACATGTGCTGCGGCAGAAAGGAAATAGCAATGCTGTTTAGGGGGATCGGCAGGACTTTCTCCACGGAAAACGATCAGCAATACGAAACGATTGGGGCATTCTGGGATGAGCTTGCGGCGAAGTATGGCCGGGAGAACCTGCAGGGGCTTGGGTATGGCTGGAAGGAACGATCCATTGAGTATATCATTGGCTTAATCTACGGAGAGATTGACGGAGCGGACCGGGCTGTGAAACTGCCGGATACAGGCTGGGTTACGGTTCGGGGCCAGACAGCGGATCTTGGAAAGATCTATGAAAAGATATATCGGGAAGGCAGATTGGAATATGAGATCGAGCGCTTTACCGACAGTGGTAACTGTGAGATCATGTATTGCCGATCAACCGACCGGGACAAGTGAGGAGGCCTGAAAGGAATGTTCACCAAGGATATGATCGCCCCATGCGGACTGGACTGCAGCATCTGCAAGCGCGCGCTGGCCGGGACCGATCCCTGTGCCGGATGCCGCGGCCCAAACGACAACAAGCCGGAGTTTTGTTCAGAGAGATGCGGCATCATTCTGTGCGAAAAGAGAAAGTCGAATGGGTATTCGTTCTGCGATGAGTGCCCGGATTTTCCCTGCGCCGACGTCGTGGAAAAGGAGACCCGGTACGGATCGCAGTACCCGCTGCGCGAATCCCCGCTGGAGAATCTGCGGTTCATCCGGGAGGCGGGGATGGCCGCTTTCCTGGAACGCGAGCGGAAGCAGTGGACCTGTTCTGCCTGCGGAGGTGTCATCTGTGTCCACACAGGTGTGTGCAGCGGTTGTGGCCGGCAGTACGCCGGGTCAATGGAGCACTGATGCAAAGAAGGAGACTGGAATGCAGGAGATCACATTCGCAAAAGGAAACGAACAGCATCTGAAGGATTGCAGGGACGCACTCTGCCAGTCAACGCTCGGCGAAAGATACTTTTCTTCGCCGGGAAGCGCGGAAAACGCGATTCTTGAAGGGATCCGACAAGAGAATTTGTATGTGGCGTTCATCGGCGAAGAATGCGTTGGCTTTACATATATCATTCCCAAAGGCGCGTTTCACAGTTTCCCATACTTGCATATCATCGCCGTGAAGGAAGAATACAGAAACAGGGGGATCGGCAAGGCTCTGCTGGATTATGCTGAAAAGATCGCGTATGAAATGGCAGACAAGTTTTTCCTTGTTGTCGCGGGCTTTAATCCGGACGCAAAGCGGTTCTATGAAAGAAACGGCTATCGGCAAGTCGGAGAAATTCCAAGCCTGTACCGCCCCGGAATCACAGAATACTTGATGGCCAAAGACCTGAAAAGCGATTCAGTCTCACAATGAAACCGAGATTTCGTTTTGACGCGTAAGATCGAGAAGATTGCCGATTTACCGATTGACCGCTCTTTCCTGATATGCAAGAAGGAACTGTTGAATGACGGATAAAGGGTGGCGAAGAACCAACTCAGGGGGAAGACGGTTGATTTCGAAAAAGTGCAGGAGGAATACTGATGCCAAAGGTTAAGCTGACAATTGCAGAGAGTCAATGCAGATGTGGCTATTTCAAAAAGGGACAAGAGTTTATCGTTGAAGATCTGTGCCCGCCTTTGTGCCATGAACTATGGAACAGTACGGCAGAGCGAGATTGCGGTATTTGAAAGAGCATCGCTCCAATTATTTCACCCGTCTGCTGCTCTCTGGGAAATTGTATGTCGACTTGAACGAAACGGATGCTGAAGCTCAACGCTTGCTGGAAACAATGATCCCGGCGATGGCGAGGCAGGAAGGCGTTACGGAAAAACTGAAAGCCTCTGATCCGATGAAATGGGTCAGCATGATGAACGTTATCAAAGCCCAGGTGGAGGAAATGATCTGGAACGAATTGATCTGCGTGTAACAGAAAAAACCAGCCGCTTCATCGGAGGCGGCTGGTTTTTATAGATTTTTCAAAAGATGACAAAACCGACTTCTTCATCATTTCAATCTCTTTTTAGCACATCATTTGCTTATGCTTTTTGGGCGAACTTCCAAGCACTTCTGCACATATCTTCAATACTGTGGGTTGCCTCCCAGCCTAGCAGCCGTTTGGCCTTTTCAGCATCTGCCCAAAAAGCGGGCAGATCACCATCCCGTCGAGGGCCGATCACATAGGGCAGCTTGATTTTATTGGCGTTTTCAAAAGCATGTACGAGTTCCAGCACGGATATACCATGTCCTGTACCCAGATTAATGGGCTCCACACCTTCGTAGCTTTGAGCATATTCCAGTGCCTTCAAATGGCCAACAGCCAGATCCACCACATGCAGGTAATCCCTCTGACAGGTGCCGTCCGGCGTGGGATAATCATCTCCAAAGATAGTCAGCTTTTCCAATTGTCCGGCTGCAACTCGTCCAATATATGGCATCAGATTGTTAGGAATCCCATTGGGATCATCACCCAGTAAACCGGATTCATGGGCACCAATGGGGTTGAAGTATCGAAGCAGCACGGCGCAAAAATCAGGATGAGCCGCAGTATAGTCGGTAAGAATCCGCTCGATCATCACCTTTGTCCATCCATAGGGGCTGGATGATTGAATGGCGGGCATTTCTTCCTTGTACGGGTGGGGATTATCGGGACCATAAACGGTAGCAGAGGAAGAAAAAATCAGTTTTTTGCAATCTGCTCCCTCCATCATTTCCAGCAGCGTCATGGTGCTGTCCAGGTTGTTGCGATAATAAGAAAGCGGTTTTTTTACGCTTTCGCCCACGGCTTTAAGACCCGCGAAATGGATCACAGCATCTATTAAATTCTGCTCAAAAACGATTTGCAGCGCATTTTTGTCTGCACAATCAATCTGATAGAAAATTGGCCGTATGCCTGTGATTTGCTGAATATGATCGATGACATTTGCTTTCGCGTTGGAAAGATTATCCACAATGATGACATGATGCCCAGCCTTTTGCAGTTCCACCACCGTATGACTACCAATATATCCAGCGCCGCCCGTTACCAATACATTCATGTATTTCCCTCCTTATTGACAGAATCAATAAACCGTTCAAAAGCAGCTTGGCCGTCAGCGTTTCTCTTGTAAATGCCTGCGTGTTCCAGTACCTTGGCAAACACTTTGCCAACTTCCGCTTTCAGAATGTTTGCAGCATTCTCTCGAGTGAAGGTGTATTGCTGTTTCAGTTCTTCCGCCCAAGGGGCATGCTTTTCCATTTCGCCTGTCAACGGCGCGTTTGTCACCAGCGCATCAGCCAGATCCGAAAGCTCCTTTTTGAGCCTCGAAGGAAGCACGGCCAGCCCCATGACTTCGATGAGCCCAATGTTTTCCTTCTTGATGTGATGCAGCTCCGCGTGGGGATGATACACGCCCAAGGGATGCTCCTCGGTGGTGATGTTGTTACGCAGCACGAGGTCGATTTCATAATCGTTCCCGCGCCTGCGGGCGATGGGCGTGATGGTGTTATGGGGCACGCCCTCGGTTTCAGCGAAAATGAAAGCTATTTCATCGGTATATTTGCGCCAGCGGCACAAAATCTTATCAGCAAGCTCAGCCAGCCTGTCCCGGTCCGGACCGGTCAAGCGGATCACGCTCATGGGCCACTTGACGATGCCCGCCCGGATATCCTCATAGCCTGCAAAGACGACGTCCCGCTCCACCGGCGCTTTCTCCATGGGAAAAGTGAAATGCCCGCCCTGGAAATGCTCGTGGCTGAGGATGCTGCCGCCCACGATGGGCAGATCGGCATTGCTGCCCACGAAATAATGGGGAAACTCCGTGACAAAATCCAGCAGTTTATTGAACGCCGCCCTGTCGATCACCATGGGCGTATGCTGTGCGTTGAATACAATACAATGTTCATTGTAGTACACATAAGGACTGTATTGCAGAAACCATGGACTGCCCGCAATCGTCACCGGAATGATGCGGTGATTTTGTCTGGGCGGATGGTTCATACGTCCGGCATATCCCTCGTTCTCGGCACATAGCTGGCACTTTGGATAGCCGCTTTGCGGAGCGTTTTTAGCCGCAGCAATGGCCTTTGGATCCTTTTCCGGCTTACTCAGGTTGATGGTGATCACCAGATCGCCGTACTCCGTGGGAGCAAGCCAGCGCATATCCTTGGATACTCGGTAGCAGCGGATATAATCGGTATCCTGGGAGAACTGATAATACCAGTCGGTGGCTGCCTAGGGCGATTGGGCGTACAGCGACGCGAAATGCCTGCGCACTTCGTGAGGCCTCGGCGTCAAAATGCCCATCAGCTTTGTATCCAGCAGATCCCGGCTGGTAATGTCCCCGGCGCATAGGCCCCGCTGCACTGCATCGTCCAATAAGCCTTTGAGGATTTCCTCCAAAGGAAGATCAGCCGCTTTAACCGGTTCAAAGCTATGCAGGGCAAGCGCATCCAGCAGCTGATTCAGGATAAAGGTTTGATCGCATTCCTCGATCAGCGCGTGTTTCAGCCCGTATTGAACGAGCGATGCCAGCAAGCAGTTCACATCCATGATCAAATCTCCCGTACATTTTCCAGTTTCCCACCATCGGGAACAATGTGCAGCACATGGCACATACCTGCGCCAAGTGCATCTTCGATACCTGATTTGAAAGCGTCCAGCCGTTCTGTGGGGACGAAAGCCTGAATCGTACCGGCAAACCCGCCGCCATGCACCCGGCAAGCCCCCTGTCCGTCCAACAACTCTTCCGCCAACGCCAAAGCCAAGGCCACTTCCTGATGCTTCGTCCGTCCGGCAGGGATGACGTTTTGCAGCAGACACCAGGAGGATTTTCCCGATTCCCTGACGCCTTGCAGGAAGATATCAAAATCACCAGCCAGCAGCGCCTGTTTCTGAGCTATAACCCTGCGGTTTTCGTTGTACACATGAATAGCTCTCAGAATGGGACGATCCCCCACAGCATCCCGAAGTGCAGGCAGCTGCCGCCAGAATTCATCCTCCGGCACATCCCGCAGCGTTTCCTTTCCAAAGAAGCGGCACACGGCATGTAATTCCTGGGTAATTGCGGCATACTCATCGGTCAGATCGGCATGGTCTGCTCCAGTATCAATGATGCACAAAGCATACCCTGTAGCGGCAAAATCAAAGTTCAGCTTTTCCACCCGGGGATTCATGGGGTCGGCGAAATCAATGAATACCATACCGCCCACACTGGATGCGGTCTGATCCATCAGGCCGCAGGGTTTGCCAAAGTATACGTTTTCAGCATACTGCCCAATCTTTGCAATCTCGACAGCGTTCAGTTTATTTTGGAAAAACAGTGTATTGAGGATACTGCCGATCAGCACCTCAAACGCAGCGGAAGAGCTGAGCCCGCTGCCCGGCAGCACGGTGGAGGATACCTGAGCGTCAAAACCCTGCAAAACGGCTCCACGCTGGGCAAAGGCGGCGGCAACGCCCCGGATCAGGGCAGCAGTGGTATTCATCTCCTCTGGATGAATGGTCAGATCGTTCACATCCACTTCCACCAGCGGATATCCTTCTGACTGTACCCGGATGATCCCATCGTGATTCAGCGTTATCCGAGCAGTGGTTTTCAGATCGACAGCTGCCGCCAGCACGCACCCGTGCTGATGATCGGTATGATTGCCGCTGATTTCGGTGCGGCCCGGAGCGGAAAAAACATATTGCTTCATAGCTATATACCGCCTTTCTGCGAAAGGCACCGATGAGGTTATGAAACCGGTACCGTTTCGCTTGGTCGAAAATTTTGCTATACTGCATCTGTAGGTCTCAGCACACTACAGAACCCGAGGAGGTGAGTGGCGGGGCTGAATAGCGGCAAACCCCGCATAGCTATATGGTGTCGGCTGTCCTAACCTCCTGGCTGCTTCAAAGGAAAGCGAATACGCCTTTATTGCCGACAGCCGAAGACGCCTGTTTTTCCTCGATCATCACGACATCCGGGGTTCTTTGGATATTCTCAAACATGGTGTACACCACAAATTCTGGTGAAATACAGCTGATGTGCGGGATAATCGCCCCAGGTCAGCGGGAAGCTGATGCCGCCGTACATCAGGGAAGCCCCTGAATACGTTTGATCATCGCCTTCCAGCCGATAGGATGCGTCCGGAATCAGCCCTTGCAGCTTTACATACGGGAAAGGGCCGTTGGCGCGCACATGGGTCACAACCAAATTGACCAGTGCTTCGCTTCCGTCCTTGGCGGCGAACATCCAGGCAGAGTAGTCCTTGCCGTCATTCAGTTCCGTCAGCCGGTAATAATCCCCGTGGGTGATCAAAGAAGCGAAGCGATGATACCCCTCAATTTGCTTTTGGATTTCTTCTTTTTCAGCGTCAGACAGCTTTTCCGGGTTCAGCTCATAGCCGAAAGTGCCGGACTGGGCCACGATACCCCTGGTGTTCAGCGGTACCCTGCGGCCCGTCTGGTGATTGGGCACGGCGGATACGTGGGAACCCATGGCGCTGGCGGGATAGCCGTAGGAGGTACCCCGCTGAATTTCCAGGCGCTCGATAGCATCAGTATCGTCCGAGCACCAGATCTGTGGGCAATAATACAGCATCCCAGCATCGAAACGCCCGCCGCCTCCGGAACAGCCCTCGATCATCAGATCGGGATAGCGACTCAGCAGGCGTTCCAACAGCTGATAGGTGCCCAGCATGAACCGATGGGCCGCCTCGCCCTGCCGGTCAGCAGACAGGGCATGGGAATAGCAGTTGGCGATGGAACGGTTGAAATCCCACTTCACATACTCGATCTTTGCGTGATCCAGCACGGCGCACATGGCGTCGAACAAATAATCCACCACGTCCTGCCGGGACATATCCAGCACCAATTGATTCCTGGTCAGCATGGGCTTTCGATCCGGATCGGCGAGCGCCCAATCGGGATGGGCCCGGTACAGGTCGGAATCCTCGTTAACCATCTCCGGCTCAAACCACAGGCCGAATTCTAAGCCGAGAGCATGAATTTGGTCGGACAATTTCTGCATAGAGCAACCCAGTTTCTTTTCGTTGACCACCCAATCGCCCAGACCTGCGTTGTCGTCGTCCCGTTTGCCAAACCAGCCGTCGTCCAGCACCAGCATTTCCATGCCCATTTCTTTGGCTGAGCGGGCAAAGCGCAGGATTTTCTCGGCGTCAAAATCAAAATACGCCGCTTCCCAGCTGTTGATCAGCACAGGCCGTTTAGCCGTTTGCCAGCGGGGAGAAATCACCTGATGACGGATGATATCGTGGTAATGGCTGCTCAGCCCGTTCAGGCCGTTTGCGCTGTAAGACAAAAGAGCTTCCGGCGTTTGGAACGCTTCGCCAGGGGCCAGCGTCCAGGAAAAGCCATCTGGATGAATGCCGGATACCAGCCGGGTGCTGCTCGCCTGATCCACTTCCATTTCTCCCAGATGGTTGCCGGAATACATAAGCATACAGCCGTAGCAATCGCCGGTGTTTTCGGTGGCGTGACGGTCGCACAGGATCACAAAGGGATTGCTGTGGTGGCTACTCATGCCCCGGCGGGAGCCGAAGGACGCAACGCCCCGGGGCAGGCTCAGCCGTTCCGGGATACGTTCCATGCAGTGGCGGCCATGGAAGTGGATCACGTCAAAATCGCCGTACAAAAAATCCACGCAGGCGGAAGCAGCCTTTTCGATGACCAGCGGCTGATTCCCCGTATTGATCAGACGGGCGGAGCGGACGATCACATCCTGGGATGGGAAAACATGATACTTTAATTCCAGATCCAAGCCGATTACGCTATCCCGCATTGTGACAGTCAGCGTTTCGGTTTCCTCCGCTTCCCGCACAAAAGGCAGATCGGAAAGCTGCCGCCGCCCCTTCGCGATGGCATAGCCCACAAACCTCAGATCCACGCTGCGGCTACCGTTTTCGCTGAGTACCTGCACCGCGGGCAAGCGGAAATCCCCCACCCCGTTCCCGCTGTATTCCTGGGGCAGCGTGTCCAGGGAATAGCCCCGGTTGCTGGAATGCTCATAAGGATTGCCGGAAAAGCCCCGGTCAGTATAGCGAATCAGGTAGTCCATATCGCCGCTTGTTTTTCCCCCGTAATAAAGATGCAGCAATACACCGGTGGCGTCAGCTTTCATCTGGTACAGGGAATGGGCCGTTTCCAGGGAAAAGATGCCCGTCTGTTCATTGTGCAGTATGCTCATCGTTATGCTTCTTTCTGTATTGCTCGGGGCTGAGCCCGTTTTTTTTCTTGAACATCTTGGAAAAAGCCAGCTGATCATCATAACCTACTTCTTTGGCGATCACATAGATCGGCACATCGGTTTTCCGCAGTAGTTCCTTGCTCTTGGTCATCCTGACC
>JAFXMP010000321.1 GCA_017530275.1 Clostridia bacterium
AGGAATCTGTGCCCGGCGCGGAAGAAGTTGCGCTCGGACTGCAATATGAAAACGGCGACAGGGTAGAACAGGACTACGCAAAAGCCATGGAATACTACCTCAGCGCCGCTGAAGCCGGAAACGGCGAAGGAATGCGCCGCGTTGGAAGGCTTTACCAATATGGAAACGGCGTAGAGTCAGATTATGCGCTGGCCATGGAATGGTACGTCAGGGGAGCCGAAGCAGGCGATGCTGGATCCATCAGAAATATCGGCTATCTCTATGAAAATGGTTTTGGTGTGGAGCAGGATTATGCCATCGCTATGGAATGGTATCTAAAGGCCGCTGAGGCGGGTGAACCCAAAGCCATGAACGATATCGGCTATCTCTATGAAAACGGTCTTGGTGTGGAGCAGGATTACAGCCTTGCCATGGAATGGTATCTCAAGGCCGCTGAGACGGGGAATGCCGATGCCATGTGCTACATCGGCTGGCTCTATAGCTTTGGCCTTGGTGTGGAACAGGATGATGCGCTCGCGATGGAGTGGTATCTCAGGTCCGCTGAGGCGGGCAGTGCCGATGCCATGTTTAATGCCGGCGTGTATTATTATCTTGGCCGGGGTGTGGAACAGGACGTTTCCCTTGCTATGGAATGGTTTCTCAGGGCCGCCGAAGCGGGGCATGCATCCGCAATGTGCAATGTCGGCGCTGCGTATGCCAATGGAGAAGGCGTGGAACAGGATCCCGAAAAAGCTGCAGAATGGTACCGGAAGAGCGCGGAGGCCGGTGACGCCAGAGGGATGTGTCTCTATGCCCAGAAGCTTGAGAAGGGAGAAGGCGTGGAACAGGATGTCAAGGCTGCTGCGGAATGGTACCGAAAGAGCGCGGAAGCCGGTGACGCGGAAGCCATGTATTATTACGCGCTGATGCTCGACGATAGCGAGGGCGTGGAAAAGAACGCCGTGATCGTGGCGGAGTGGTATCTGCAAGCTGCCGAAGCCGGCATTCCCGAAGCCATGTACCGTTATGCCCAGATGCTGGAGAATGGCGTAGGCGTGGAAAAGAACGAGGAGCTCGCGCAGGAGTGGTATGACAAAGCCGAAGAAGCAGGTTACATCCCTCCCGCTTTCGCGCAGGCGGAAACGGAAACCGATCCCGCCGCTCTGCTGGAAAGCATGAACACCCAGCAGAAGATCGCCCAATTGCTCATGCCCGCGTTTTACTATTACGTGAACGACGAGGGCAAGACGGTGAGCCTGGAGGAAATCCACCCGGACATTGAAGCCATACTGCAAGAGTACGGCTTTGGCGGCGTGATCTTCAATTTGCAGAACGCCAAGGACAATGAAAAAGCCGCCCGGCTGGTGGACGCCATGCAAAGCGCCAACGCTTCTGTGCCCGGCCGTCCCCAATTGCTCACCTTCACCGACCAGGAGGGCGGATACGTGACCCGTTTGGCCCAGGGAACGCAGATGCCCGGCAATATGGCCCTTGGCGCGGCGGATGATCCGGCGGTGACGGAAAATACGGGTTTCCTGATCGGCCAGGAAGTGACCGCCATCGGGTATTCCGGCGCTTTCGCCCCGGTGCTGGACGTGAACAGCAATCCCGCCAACCCGGTGATCGGCATCCGTTCCTTCTCCGACGACCCGGAGACCGTGGCCGAACAGGGCGTGGCTTTCATGAACGGCCTGCGCAAAGCGGAGGCGCTTTCGGCCCTCAAGCATTTCCCCGGCCATGGGGATACCGATACCGACAGCCACACCGGACTGCCCTGCGTCAACAAAACCTATGAAGAATTGAAAGCCTTTGAACTCATTCCCTTCCAGGCGGCCATCGACGCGGGTGCGGATATGGTCATGACCGCGCATATCGTCTATCCGCAGGTGGAAACAGGCGCTTATACCTCCAGGAAAACGGGGGAGGAAATCGGCCTGCCCGCCACCTTGTCCAAAACCATCCTGACGGACATTCTGCGAGGCGATATGGGCTTTGAAGGGCTGATCGTGAGCGACGCCATGAACATGGACGCCATCGCCGCGCATTTTGATTCCCTGGACGCGGCGCGGCTGGCCATCGAGGCGGGCGTTGACCTGATCCTGATGCCGGTGGATACCTCCACCCCGGAGGGATTGGCGGCATTGAAACAGTACATTCAGGACGTGGCGACCATGGCGGACAGCGGAACCCTTTCCATGGAAGCGGTGGACGATGCCGTGCTGCGGGTGCTTTTCTTCAAGGAAAAGCATGGGATGCTGGCATCCTACGTCTGCGAAGACCTGGAAGCTAAGGTACAGCAGGCTGTCAGCACCGTGGGTTCCCAGGCTCATCATGAAACCGAATTTGGAATTGCCAAGAAAGCGATTACCCTGGTGAAAAACGAGGGCGTATTCCCCCTGAACCCGGAGGAAAGCGTGGCCGTGCTGGTTCCCTATTCTTCCGAACTCATGAGCGCGGAATACGCGGTGCAGCGGCTGAAGGACGAAGGGAAGCTTTCGGAGGACGCGCCCGTCTCCGTGCTGTACCTTGGAAACATGACAGTCAATGATCTGGTGAAAACGGCGCAGAAAACAAAGCACCTGATCGTTATTCACGCGGCTTACAGCTTAAACGGCATGAACCCGGCCAAAACCAACGGCTCCGATTCCGTTATCGTGGAAGCGCTGCTGACCCTGGCCCACGCCGCAGGCAGCGACGTGACGGTGATCAGCGCACAGCTTCCCTATGACGCGGCCCGGTTCCCGGACGCGGACGCGGTGATCGTAGCCTATGGCTCGCGCGGCATGAGCGAGGACCCGCGCAACAAGGAATACGGCGTCAGTCAGTATGGCCCCAATCTCCCCGCCGCCGTCTATATGGCCCTGTCGGGTCAGTACATGACGGGCAAGCTGCCTGTCAATATTCCGATGCTGAACGAAAACTGCGAATACACGGATGAGATTTTGTATCCCCGGGGATATTCGGCGGCGCTGGAAGAGCTTTCGGAGAGACTCAAATCCTTCTATTCCATCCTGGTGGACGGTTGGAATTTTCTGAATGAAGAAGGCACCTCCGCCGCATACGGTGACGGGTTCCTGCAAGCGACGCTGGAGGATACGATCGCTCATGCGGAGCCTGCCCCTGTTACAGTGACCGGCAGACCCGAAGAATCTGTTTCTGGCCCCGAATACGCTTACGACCTTTCCGGAGCTCATGAGGTGGACGGACGTCAGGGTGTAGCTTGGGAGGATAGCTGCTTCTATATCAGTGGCAGTACAACGCTGACCAAATATGACGCTGACTGGAATCTGATCGCTGCTGCGGAGAACCCGTTTTCCGGCTTCTCGGACGAGGTCAATCACATCGGCGATATCGATGTTTACAACGGGGAACTCTATGCGGGCGTAGAGTTTTTTATGGATGGTGAGGCGAAAAACATTCAGATCGCCGTATACGACGCGCTGACGCTGGAGCTGACACGGACTTATCCTTTTGCCGGGGAGAGCGGACAGAACGAGGTTTCGGGCATCGCTGTGGATCCAGACAGTGGTTCGATATGGCTGTGTTCCTGGGCCGATGGAGAGAGCGGACGATATCTGTATCGCTACGACCTGAATACCGGCGATTACCTCGGCAAGTTCCACCTCCAGGCTCCGCCGCAGTGGATTCAGGGCGTCGCTTATCGTGACGGATGGCTCTATCTGACCGCAGACGACGGGACCGCCGACCTCGGCGAGCCGGATCACGTCTATCGCTGCCGGGTGGATGTATCGAAGACGGCTTGGACGGTTCTCCTGGAGCGGACGCTGGACGATGTCACCCTGCAGGGCGAGATCGAGGGGATCACATTCACGGACAGTCAGATGCTGATTAGCTATAACCGTGGGACGCGGATCGTTCTCGGTATGCCGAAGGGCTTTTATGAGGGCTATGACCAGGAGATTCATGAGGTTTTTGACTATACGATGAAAGTGTACGATATTTTAAGAAGAGGAGCAAATTGATGAAATACAGTATTGACACATATCCGTTATACAAGGATGAGAAAAGATTTGCCTTTGTTGTTCGAGCAAAGGTGAGAATGAAGGATTCGGTGGATGTTGATGTTTTGAGATTGGCTGCCAATAAAGCCATCAAGAGATATCCGTATTTTGCTGTAAAAGTACAGATCGATGAGAGCGGGTCCTATGTGCGCGTGCCGAATGACAAAGAAATAGCGGTACTTCCAATGGGAGAGAAAACGCCGTTTCTTTGCAGTAAAGAGGTAAATGAACATCTGCTGTTCCTGGAAGTTGACGGAAGAGATATCTACTTCAACATTACCCACACGATGTGCGGAGGCCGCGGATTACAGCCTTGGATCATGACGACTGTCTGGCAGTATGTGGCGAACAAATATGGCACAGAACCCCTTGCCCCGTCCATCCGGAAGCCGGGTGAACCTCTTCTTGATGGAGAGACGGATGAGCCTGCATTGGATACTCTTCCCAAAGAGGAGCCCATATACGAGTACAAGAGCAAAAAACCCAAAATTCTGATCGGCGATTACATGAACGGACTGTTTAATCCGTTTATGCGGAATAACAATTATCGCGTGTTGGCTTTCTCCCAAAAGGAGATACTGTCATTCGCCAAAGGGAACGACTCCAGCGTGGCGGCGTTCTTCCTGATTGCCGTAGCAAAGGCGCTCGACAAACTGCTTCCGGAGAAAGCCAAAGTGATCGGCGGGGAAATCGCGCATAACATGTCCGCCAATATCGGCTTGAAAAACGCTCATTGCGATATCCTGAGCCACATCCATATTGATTACACGAGAGACCAGCTTAAGATGGATATGGAGAAGCTCGGAACCATGACCCGTGGGCAGATTATCCTGCAAACGGATCCGTCAGTGAGCTGTAAGGAGTTAAGGGAAAAACTCGAACTCTACGAAAAACTCGACAGTATTCAGGGCATCAAGGCCAAGAGAAAATACATGAAAGAACATGACCCGTCCACCGGAAAAGACGCAAAGCACGGGACGTACTACGTAAACTATACCGGCCAGATGGACTGGGGAGAGGTGGCTGATTATATTGAATCCTATGTCCTGATTGTGGAAGGACACGTCATGCTTGAAGTAACATCCGCAGGGGATAAGATCTTTGTCTGTTTCATGCAGATTCTGGATAATGATAAATATATCAATGCTTTCCGGGAAGTGATGAACGAACTGGGGATTTCATTTACAATGGAAGGTCCATACCCTAAGAAGCTGCCGAAACATCAACTGCCTGGAAATGGGTTGTAAAGCTGGAAATCTGGGATGATCATATTGTTCACCTTGGAACGATGGAGACAAATGATCTTCTGTTTGCTATCACATATGAGGGGAAGAATATCTATTTCAGTTTTTCCCACAATTTCTGCGGAGCCATGCGATGGATTAAAGCCACTCTATGGCAGTACCTTACAGATCTCGGCATTGACATTGACGATGCTGGAATCGTGATGCCGGATACACCCTTTACGCCGGAAGAAACCGCGGCTCCGGATGTTCAGTCTTTCTTCTATCGTTTCTTAATACAAAGCATGCTTATGAACATAAAGCCGATAAAAAACCCGAGCGATAAGACCTTTTGGCCCTACTCTCTCATCACCCGTGCTTGTAGGATACCCCGTCTGTGCTACACTCTGCTCAGGCGAGGCAGGGGTTCTCGCCTATTTCTCGTTCAAAATTTCATCGAAATTTCCGTTGCTTTCGAGACGGGCTTCTGGTAGAATCTATATGTATCTTTATGCTCATGTGCAGGGGTAAAGAATCCGCGCTGGCAGGCCGGTACATGAAATGAGGACTGCGGTTCTCAGATTTTTACAGAAAGGGGCTTGACAGCCATGCGGAATAGAACTACGCTCCTTAGAGCAGAGCAAGGGCTGACTGCGTCCTTTTTGCGTCCTGCGAGGCGTTTGAAACTGAATACTACATTCGTGATGGATGACCGTCGGATTTGATGGGGTAAGTATACCCTGTCAGGTTCGGCGGTTTTGTCGTTTAAAAAGATTGGCGGCCACCATAGCAGGCGAATAAAGGAGGAAAAAAGATGAAACAGAAAATGAAACTGTTGATGGGCATCCTGATCAGTCTTGTGATGGTGCTGGAGGGAGCAGGCGGGCTCACGGTCTGTGCGGCTGAACAGACCGAGCCCAATGCCATCGAGCAACGCTTGCAGATTGACGATGTGATCTACTACAATGCCAAATCAAGAAGCTTTGCAAGCAGCACACAACAGTTCTATTATGATCTGCTGTCCGCCCCTGTGGATGACAGCAAATATGGGTGGGCGTATCAGTTCTCGCGGGCCGAGCTGTGGATGTACCTTGCGTTATGCCTGGATCCCGGCTGCCCGGATCGTGACCTCCTGTATATGGAGAGTGAGATCAGAGGACATAAGCTTTCTCCTCTAAAGTATATTTACAATAACGGCAATGAGATGCTTTCATTAAGAAGGGATCATTACATAGCAGCACCGGCAGAAAGAGTTTAGGAGATAAAACTGACAATTTGACCGCTCTTGATCATGCGGACTCTTATTGTCAGTTTTCTTTGTGTTTGCATCCATAATACGGTTCTCATTATCAGTCAGAATTGTTTTGAGCATTTCAGCGCTTACAGCATCTCAGGATGCGTTTCGATTTCGTACTGGGTTTTCCATTCGTCCAGGAAAGGGTGCAGGGTTTCCCGCTGCTTGTTTTCCAGGGCGGAGGATTGGAGGGCGGCGCGCTCTTCCTCGGTGAGCTCATGGACGCCGTCGGGCAGGTCGCTTTGGTACAGCACAATATGGATGCCCAGATCGGTCACAAAAGGCTCGGTGATTTCGCCGGGCTTTTTTAACGCGGAAACCGCCTGCTTGAACGCCTCGGCCCAGTTTTCGCTCTCCGGGTGGAACAGCAATTCCCCGCCCGCGGCTTCCCCGGCTTCCTTGCCATACTCAGCGACAAGGCTGTCAAAGGATTCTCCCGCCGCATAGCGCAGGGCGATTTCATCCGTGGTTTCCTTCAGCATGGGCAGGGCGCTTTGCTCCAGCGCCACCACCTGATTCAGCAAATCCGCGTAGGCTTGCGACTGCGCTTGATAGGCTTCTCTCTCCGCCTCCACGTCTTTTCCCGCGATGGCGGCGTCCGCCACGGCGTGATAGGCGTCCTCCAGGGCGGTAGCGCCTTCCTCCACGGCGGGCTGCAGGGCGTTGATTTCGTCCACCACAGCCTGGGGGTAGGGCAGCAGGATCTGCCGGATGACGCGGTAGCCCGCCGGGGTAAAGAAGGATTCGTTGCCGGTGGCCAGGATCTCCCGCTCGTAGCGGGGAATGTCGAATTCATAGGCTTCCCGATCAGGGCCGACAAAGGTTTCCTGCAAATAGACCTCCACGTCCTCGTCGGTCACGGTCACATCGGCGCAGTACAGTTCATAGATGCGGCTGTAACGCACGTTGACCAGCGCTTCCTGATACACGACATCCAGGGTATAGCCCTGTTCGGTCAGCCAGGAGGTGATCTGCTCCTCTGTCGCGTCGTAGCCTTCGTTCTTCACCCGCTGCTGGAAGCCCTGCCACAGGCTTTCGTACACGTTGCCCGCATAGGAGCGCACGAGGGTTTCTTCCGCGTCGGTCAGATCGTTTTTCCCCGCCTCGATCAGCTTGTTTTCGATCAGGGCCAGGTCGATTAGGTGGTCGATGGTCTGCCGTTTCAGTTCTTCCTTTTCCGCCACGGTGGGGGTGTAGCCCTGATACGCCATCAGATCCAGATTGGATTGATAGGAATATTTCGCCAGGGACAGGGGATACGCCACCCGGCCGACCCGGACAACGACCGGGTCGGCGTTTTCCGCTGCCGCCCCGAAGGGCAGAAGCAAGAAAAGCAGGAGCGCCAAAAAGCTGCTGTATCGTTTCATGTTCAAGTTCCTCTTTCCCACGTTCTTTTATTCCGCTTCGCTTTCTTTCTTCCTTTTCACCAGGATGAAAAGGATCGCGCTGACCGCCGCCCCCATTCCCATGGCATACCAGAAAAGGGGTGCGGTATCCCCGGTATGGGGCACCTGCTTCACGGTCAGGGTGGCGGCGCGGCTGGTGGCGCTGTAGCCAGAAGCGTCGGTAACGGTGAGGCGGTACTGATTCCCGCTCATCTCCTGGGTCACGGCTTTCAGGGTCAAGGTGTCGCTGTTTTCGCCGGGCAGATCCTCCCAGGAGCCCTGGGACGTTTTCACCTGCCACTGGTACTTGTAGGGCGCGCGTCCGCCGATCACGGCGGCATGGAAGGCGGCGGGAGAGCCTGCGGGGGCGTTCACATCGTCCGGCTGGGTCAGGAAAGAAAGCACGTCGGTATCCAGGAGGATCACGACGCTGTTGTCCACGTCGCCCACTTCCTTGTAATTCTTGCCGCTGATTTTCACCGTGACCTTGCTGGCGCTGCGCCCGTCGGTGAGCAGGGAGAGGGGCAAATCGAAGTTCCAGGTTTCCTTATCGCTGACTTCGTCTGGCAGGCTGTAGCGGAACACGGGCTCGGTTTCCTCATCCAGGAACGCTTCCATCACCACGGTGTTCGCGCTGCGGCTGTCGGCGCCGATGTGGGCCCAGTTGGTCACGGTCAGGGTTACCATGGGCTCACCGTTATTATCCCACCGCGTGGCCTGGATGCCCAGGTCGCGCACGCTGGTATCCAGCTGAATGCGGTCAAAGGTAAGGTCGGTCTTGTACATGGAGAAGTCTTCTTCCGCTTCCTCCGCGCCGTCTGCCGCCGCGAACAGCAGCATACCGCCGTCGTTTTCCTTCCGCACCGTGCCGTCCCGGCTGATGGAAATGACACTGCTCTGAGGCATTGCCGCAAACAGCAGCAGATTGGCGTCGGAAGCGCCGTTCACGTTGCTCTGGAAGGAGGAGTCCGTGGATACATAATACCGGTCTACCTCCAGATAAATTTCCTGCTTGCCCTCCCAGCCCTGGGGGATGAGCAGGGAGATATTAAAGGCTTTGAAGGTGCTCGGCATCAGCATATTGGGCTTCATTAAATCTGTTTTTTCTTCCATGACTTTGGGCCCAGATGACCAGATCTCCTTGGTTTTTCCATACCGGTATTCCGCCCCGTCCACGTTCTTGGAGCTGGCTTCCACCCGGGCCACAGCTTCGCCGGAGCGCTGCTCCGTCGCGCCGGTCAGCCCCTTGCTCAGCGTGACAGTGTTGTTGGCGGGGTTCAATATATCCAGGTGGATGGTTTCAAAGGCTTGGGCCTGCTTGCCGTCCGCCTCGTGATAAGCCACCAGGTCAAGGCCTGTCAGGGGCAGATTGCCGTTGTTGAACACAGTCAGCAGCATATCGTCATAGCTGCCGGGATTGGCCAAGGTGTCCGTCAGCACGTTTCCGACCAGCTTCAGCCCCGGCACCAATTGGAAGGTAAACCCATACAGTTCTTTGCCATATATATCATTTCTGTGTACGAAATAATAGCTCTGCTTTTCGCTGACGATTTGGATATCATCCGGCGAGCCTTTATCCACGTCGGTTTTGATGGTGGCGAGCACGAAGGGCTCGCTGATCGCGTCAGCCGAGTCGTCATACCATATCGCGCGAATTTTGAACAGGTTGGACTTGCCATCCTCCGTCTGTCCCGCTGTTTCCAGCCACCAGAGGCATTCCCTGCCGTACAGCCTTGTCCAATGCAGATCGGCCCGGGGCATATCCATATCGTAATCCCGGATGTTCCAATAATAATACCCATATTGAGGATATTCCTCTGTGATTTGGCAGCTCATCAGGCGATAGTTCATTCCATCCTCCGTCTGCTGGAGGAAGAAGATAAAAGGCTTTAACGCCGACGGATCACGAGACGCCATGGAGACGACGCGGTTGGCGACGGTCATTCCGGCGGCCATTCCGCCTGTGGTGGACATCCCCGGCCAGTTGCCTACGGCGTTGACATTCACATATCCGAAATTCAGATCGCACAGATCATCCGACGAGCCGTTGCTTTTCGTCAGGGAAAAACGCATGAAGGAATCTTCGTCCAGACGGCCGTGATTTGGCTCAAAATACTGGTAATCAACATACTGGTTTTCCCCCGTGAGCCTGGGTCTGTTTCTTTGCGATTGCGACAGTCGCTTTGCATAGTCATACCGGGCGAAGATGACATCGCCAAAGAAGAAGCCGCTGACATTCCCTCTGCTTGGCACATCCTGGGCATTTACGACCACGGAATACTCGTACAGCAGCGCGTAATCGTCGCCATATCGCTTGCGCAGCATACCCATAATGCGGGGCTTTTCGCATGCCTGGTGGTTCTGGCCATCCTCCAGGGGATAGCACATGGCCAGGTAGTTGTTCGTGTCCTTTTCCTGAGGCAGAATCACATGCCTGAGGCTCTGGCCATCATAACAATAGCAGCTCACGTAAGCCCAGGTTTTGTCAGGCACTTTGACAGTGCGCTTGCTGCCGTCGTCCAGGGTCTCTGTTTCCTCGTGATAATCCTTTGCCAGGATGCACACGGTAAACAGCGCGTCCGTCAGCTTACAGTCGCCCTGGCCTTCCACATAGGTGGTGATATTTTCGCCGGAAACGTCCGCCACCCAGTAGTCAAAGTCAATCACGTCATAGCCGTCGCCGGGCATAAAATGATCCTTCGCGTCGCCGGTCTGACCGTTCTGACAGTACAAAGGCTGATAAAAGAGATCCTGGGGCGGCTGGCCGATTTGAGCGGCGTATTTGACAGGTACGCTCACCAAAAGGGAATGCTGGTACGGCGCGCTGCCATAGGGAGCAAAGCTGCTGTCGATATACAGCAGGACGGGTTCAGCCGCCGATGGGTCCCGATCCGTGAAATGGCTTTGGACGGCATTGCTTTCTAGGGTCCGCATGCTGACGATCGCCGCCTTGCCGATATGCGCGTTCTTCGTATCGATCAGAGCGCCTGGAATGACCAGATCATTGTTCCCGGTATCCACCTGGCCGCCGCCCTCCTGGGGCCCGTTTTCCTCCGCAGCCTGGGCGGAAGCAAGAAGGGAAGCGATAAAGCGCTGCACAGGGTTTGTTGGCCCATTGTCGCTGACCCGCTTCCGTTCGGGATACAGCATAAATTTAACCGGGGGATTGAGGATGGCATAGGTGGTCTTCGTCCAGAAAATTTCCAGGATCACGTCCACCGAGCCGCCCGCGTAAATTTCAAAGGTCCTTTTCGAGTCCGTGCGGCCGGCGAAATCAATGCTGCCGGTTTTAGCATATTCATCGATGAGCTGATCCAGGTCAAAGTTTGCCCCTCCCCGGATCACAAATTCCAGGAAGCCCACGCCCCGGACGGACAGGCTGAGAACGCCTTTCATCCCCACGCAGGCCTCCACGCCGATTTCGATGCGGAGGATGATATTGAGCGCGCCTCTGGCATACTCAAATTTTTTGAATTCCGGGAAGGATGCTCCGGAAGGCCAATAGGTGTCCACCATGATGGCGACTTCCGGGAAGATGGTAAACGTGGCGGAAATATATGCGCCCAGCGAAGCCAGGGGCCATTGCAGGGTATAACTGCCCTTCAGGGTGGCGGTAAAGCCCGCGCCGCCCTTGCCGAAGATGCGCCCGTAATCATAGCCGTCCTCGGAATACTGCACCTGCACAAAGGCGAAAAAGCTGATGTCAAATGAAATCGCTCCCAGGGAGAGGGGTTTCCATTTACTGCGCCCCGCCCAGTCGCCGCCGTTTTTGGCCTTGGTTTCGGCCATGTAGCCTTGGCCTTTGGCCTCATTCGCGGCTTTGTCCAGGGCTTTCTGATCCTGCGTTTTCCAGTTCGCCGTCATTTTCTTGGTCATATCGCCCAGGATAGAGGTGCCCATGGTGAGCGCGCCGCTGCCGTTGATATCGAAATATCCCCGCAGCTGGTATTTTTCCGCCAACGGCAAATTGAGGCTGATGGTCATGCCGCCAAAGGGCTTTACCCAGCCGGATGGCAGCGTGATCTGGAAGCCGGGAGTCATCACAAACTTGGTGTTGGGGTCACCCAGGGGCTTTTTGAGCGTGCTGGCTTTCAGCAGCAGCTTCGCCTGATAGGTTTCCTTTTGCCCGTTATACGTGATTTCCGCGTACAGGTTGCCTTCCGCCGGGGCTTTCATGAGCCACTGGTCCTCGAAGGTAAAGCTCTGCTCGCCCTTTTTGCCGTTCGCTTCACCCACGGTCAGGGGATTATTCCCGCTCTTGTCGGTGAAATACACCTTTAAATGATAATCGGAAGGGCTTGACACCTTGAGTGCGATGGGCTGCTTGGTGTCGTTCAGCGGGCTGGTGATCAGGGCGTATTCCGAGGCGATCATATCATGATCCCAGAAGGACCAGGACACCAGGTAGGGTTTGCCGTCGTCCTTGGTCATGGGCACGGTGAGGGCTTTGCCCTTTTTGATCCATACGCCGGGAATCTCCATGCGGCGGTAGCCGTCGGCGCTGACCTTCACATTCAGCAGGCTTTCCCCGTCCGTGTCGTTCTGGAAATTACGGATGGGAAACATCACGGCGCCAGTTCCGTCCGTGGTTTCTTCGTATTCTGTTTTCCCGGTTTCGTTCACGGTCACGGTGGCGCCGGCCACCTTCAAGCTGCCGTCCACCACGGAGATACCAAAGTTCTTATCGTCCAGAATTTTGACGGTCATTTTCTGGTCGCTGTCCGCCAGGGCGCTGCTGATGGGCGACAGCCGGGCCAGCCTGGTCATCACCGTTTGATCCGGGGCCACCCGCACCGCGCTGGCGGAGACGGTCATGGCGCGGGCAGCGAGCCCATCCCGACCGTTTATGGCATCCATTTCGTTCATGAGCCAATAAACGCTTTCTTCATGAGAAGCGTTCGGATTGGGTATATTGAGCAGCCGATCATAGCGGGTATACATTCTTTTCCAATCGGTCGTCCGGTCCACGGCTTCTTCCATCAGCTGCTTGAGTTCCTCCCATTTGGAGCGCATCTCAAAGGCGTAAATCACCTGATCCCTTTCGGACAGGCTTTCTTCGCCCTGGAAGGCGTCCGCCAGGTTGTAGATTTCGCCAGCCAGAATGGGCAGGCGATTGGCGAAATAGTTCACCTCGTCCTGCCATTCCTTGGCCAAGCTGTATTCTTCATACAGCATGTCGATGCCGCCGCCGCAGTTCTTTTTCAGCGTTTCATAATCCAGGGGATGATTTTCCATGATGTCGTACAGCGCCACGTCATAGTTTTCAAAGCTGTCCAGGATGTAGTTCAACTGATTTTTCTGAAAATCGTTGATCCAGCTTGTCAGCTGCAAGGCGGTCATGCTGTAATCGGGGGCCATGCCGCTGTGGTAGCCCGGCGCGTCGTCGGAAAGGCCCGTGATCGCCAGCGCGGCGGAAAGCTCCTGGGCCGTGGGGAACGGATTCACCGCTTCCGCGATCACGTTCAGGGGCATGGCCTGCCACAAAAAAACGCAGGCCAGCAGAGTAGAAATAAGTTTTTTCATCGGTATTCCTCCCAGAAAAATGTGTCTATCGTTAACGCTTCCGAGCGTATGGAAAAAGGGAAGAAAGGGTCTGCTCCGTTTCTCCCTCCCGCAGGCGGCGCGCCGCCACGATGCGGCGGCTTTCTTCCGCGCCTTCGCAGGTGACGAGCAGGAGCAACTGATCGTCCGCCGAAACCGGAATGGGAGAATAAAGCAGAGAATAAGCTTGCAGCTTTTGGATACAGTCAGCCCGCGCTTTTTCCTCCATGCCTGGAAGCTGCATAAACGGCGCATAATGCTTCATCCCCTGCACCGTGTCCACGTCCGCGATGGCAAACACCGCATACTGACCATCCTCATAGAGCGAATTAAAATCAATCACCGCGTGACGGCGGTAATACCCCACGTCCTCATACAGCCGCAGGCTGCCGAACATGTCCCCGGTTTTCATGTTGTGGCCGAAGATGATATACGTGTCGGGCCGGGTTTTCAGGCTGATGCCCTCTTCCAGAAACAGCGCGCCGTTGGCGTTGTGATACCCAAGATAGTCCCGCCTGAGGTAATAGGTGTTGTCCCGCTGCACCACGGCCTGGGAAAGCTGGTCCGGAATGGACAGCCAGCCCACGATGTCCTTGTTCTGGCGCTGGAGCTTTTTGAGGGTAGGCGATACGGTCATGCTTGGGTTATTCGGCCAGTCGCTGATTTTCGGGGCTTCTGTGGGCGCGCCGTTCTCCGCGGATGCTTTGGAAAACGTCACTTCAAATTGCCGGAGGACAGGCCCGCGCGCTGCCGCTTGTTCGTCCGGACCGGCATAGAGCTCCTGAAAGGTCTGGCTGATCTGCGCGGAGCGGCGGGCGTTCACGGCATAACGAAGCAGGCCCGCCCCGCAACCAAGCAAAAGGCAAACACTCCCGGCCAGCATCCATTTTTGCCGGATGGAGATTCGCCTTCGCCGTTTCCGTTTGGTGTGCAGCCTGATTCGCATGGCCCGTCCCCTTTATGTACGCAAATAACGCTTTCAAAAAGAAAGACAACTGAATTGTAACATATTTTCCCTTATTCTGGAAGCAGCAAAATGCTGTATCTGGTCATTTATTATCCGCAAATTATAACATTTTATTAAAATCTCTTGTTTCAGCTTGATAGAGGCCCAGGGCAATCGCTTACGAAAAAGCCCAGTTTTTAACAACAGACAAAGCATAACCTGAATCCGTGAAACTCGCACCTTGAAAACTTGCCAGGCACCTTGGAATCATTGGCGCCATGGCACATAATCAAGTACTGTAGAAATACACCCAACAGGTGCTGAAGACATAGTGTTTTCAAGCCCTCCGTAGTATAATAGAAGCACAAGGAACGGAGGGATTCACATGTACAAACCGCGCATTGAAGTCGTCTTCGGAAACGAGAGGATCATCTCTCCCAGCGGACTGAATATCGTTGGTGCAATGCTTGGGAAAAAGTGACTTCAAGAAGCGGTGTGACCGTCGGAAGGTTGATCCGAAGCGTAGTCAGCCTCAGATTAAAGATGGTGATATCCTGCTGACATATATCGGCCTTCTGACATTGGGCAAGACAGCGTATGATTCCGTTCATGAATTTGATGACGATCCGGACTATTTCCAGAATGCACTGGGAATCGCCAGGGAGATAATCATACGTCAGCGGATGGATGACATCGGCGATAGCTTGCGGGCCAATCTGCTGGATGCCAATGTGGATATGTTCGTTGCCCATAGCGTATCTCCCAGCGCATTACCGGGAGGAGAAGTTCCTGTTGACATGGATGTGACTCCTTTCGACAACTCCAAGACGATGAAGGAAGGTGTATCCCGGACATACAAGGGCTTTGACGGGTTTGCGCCAATGGTTGCCTATGTTGGTACGGAAGGCTTCATGGCAAACATCGAGCTTCGTGAAGGGAAGCAGCATTGTCAGGCCCATACCCCGGAATTCCTGAAAGAAACACTTTCTGTAGCACACCGCATGGCGCCAGATAAGCCGTTACTGATCCGGATGGATTCCGGCAATGATGCTGCTGAGAATCTGGGAATCCTGATAGAGGATGGTTCCTGGTTCATCGTCAAGCGGAATCCACGCAAGGAGTCCAAAGAAGGATGGCTGAACGAGCTGAAGGGCTGCTGTAAGGATATCCGCCATCCCCGTCCCGGAAAGGATGTTTATGTAGGAACAACCTGGAAGGATGTCACCTACAAGAACAGTTCCGGGGAAACGAAGACGATGGGCATGCGGATCGTCTACGAAATCATTGAGCGTACCATTGACAAACACGGCCAGATCCTCATGATCCCGGATATTGAACTGAACATGTTCTGGACCAACCTTGGATGGTCCGATGATGACGTCATTGCTTCCTACCATGCGCACGGAGAATGCGAACAGTACCACAGTGAACTGAAGACAGACATAGATGTGGAACGGCTTCCCTCTGGAAAGTTTGCTACCAATGCGCTTGTTCTGGAACTGGCGATGATCGCCTTCAATCTGCTGAGAATGATTGGCCAGGAATCCCTCAAACACAAGCAGCCAACGAAGCGGAAGGTTCGCCGCCGGAGACTGCGGACAGTGATCGAGAATCTGATGCTCTGTGCCAGCCATTTCACGAAGCACGCACGCCGCATGATTATGGCTTTGGGATGCAGCAATACATGGCGTCATGCCTTTTGGGGTGTCTGGCAGCGGTTTGCCCTTACATAGTTCGGTGACAAGTGCAGAGTCATCGGGCGGGGCTTTGTTTGGGTTACCATTTTGGCGGCTTTTGCTGAATGGTCGTTGGAAATTGGTCTCGCAGTCTTCAGCAACTGGCCGCTGGAATGAGTTTCACGGATTCAGGAATTATTTAATATATTTTTAATTTTTTTGAAACAAATCAGGGCAAATCTGCCTATCCCGTGTTGCACTTCTGTTGCACTTCGTTTTGTATACTATTATATAGATTGACACTGGTGACAGGTACAAAGTTTCGATAAAAGTAAGGAGTTGACAGCATGGCTGAACAAAAGAAAGTATCCGTATTTCGCAAAAAGACGCTGGATCGCATTTCCTCCCCGGAGCAATTGACGGATTATCTGCGCGTCACCAATCCGGGTATTTGGGTGATCCTTGCCGCTGTGATCGTGCTGCTGGCTGGCATTTTTGTCTGGTCCATGGTTGGCACCCTGGAAACCACGGCGGAAGCCCGGGTGATTATGGAAAACCATATCGCCCAGGTCGTGCCTGCCGGGGCGGAAAGCCTGAACGCGGGGATGACCCTGCGGGTCGCCGGACAGGAAACGGTGATCCTGTCGGCGGAGACAGATGAATTCGGACGGCCCTTTGGCATGGCGGAGGTCAATCTGCCGGATGGGGCTTACGATGGCGTCGTGGTCACGGAGGCCGTGCATCCCATCCAGTTTTTACTGACGAGCAGGTGATCGCATGATGAAGAAAAAAATCAACCCGCCTGTGAAAAAGGGCGTCGCCAAGGTGCCCGTGGTCATGCAGTTGGAGGAGCTGGAATGCGGCGCGGCTTCCCTGGCCATGCTGATGGCCTATTATGGGAAATGGGTGCCCCTGGAGCAGGTGCGCACGGACTGCGGGGTTTCCCGGGATGGCAGCAAAGCCAAAAACGTCGCGCTGGCCGCGATTCATTACGGCTTTCAGGTAAAGGCTTTCCGCTACAGCCCGGAAGCCATCCGGGATCAGGCTACGTTTCCCTGTATCATCCATTGGAACATGAACCATTTTGTGGTGCTGGACGGATTCAAGGGGAAATACGCTTATCTTAACGACCCGGCCCGGGGCACCGTCCGGGTGACGATGGAGGAATTTGACGCGGCTTTTACAGGGGTCACCATCACTGTCGTCCCCGGCGAAAACTTTACGCCCAGCGGCAAGCCCAAAAGCACCTTGGATTTTGCCCGCAAACGGCTCATCGGCGCGGGGGCGGCGGTAGCCTTCGTCATGCTGACCACGGCCATCAGTTATCTGTTCGGCATCATCAATTCGGTCACCTCCCGCATCTTTATGGATCGGCTGCTGACAGGGGAAAACAGAGAATGGCTGTACCCTTATATATCGCTCCTGATCCTGCTGGGAATCATTCAAATCGTGGTCGCCTGGGCCCAGGCCGTTTATACCCTGAAAATCAACGGGAAAATGGCTGCCATCGGCAGCACGTCCTATATGTGGAAGGTGCTGCGCCTGCCCATGGAATTCTATTCCCAGCGGCAGGCGGGGGATATTCAGGGGCGGCTTTCCCTGAACGCCTCCATCGCCGGAACGCTGGTGAATACGTTTGGGCCGCTTTTGCTCAACACCACCATGATGGTGTTTTACCTGGTGCTGATGCTGCGGCAAAGCACGCTGCTGACCCTCATCGGGCTTTTTACGCTGGTGCTGAACATCTTCATGTCCCGGGTCATTTCCAATAAACGCATCAACATTACCCGTGTGCAGATGCGGGACAGCGCCAAGCTGCATTCCACCGCGGCAGGCGGCATTTCTATGATCGAGACCATCAAATCCAGCGGCGCGGAAAACGGGTTTTTCCAGAAGTGGGCCGGGTATCAGGCCTCGGTGAACACCCAGAGCGTGAAGGCCAACAAAACCGAGCATTTGATCGGCATGATCCCCGCCTTTTTCTCCAGCCTTGCCAATTACGCCGTGCTGGTGCTGGGCGTATGGCTGACCATGCAGGGAACCTACACCCTGGGCGGTGTGCTCATGTTCCAGGGCTTCCTGAGTTCCTTCATGTCCCCCGCCAAGACGCTGATTTCCGCCGGACAGACCATCCAGGAAATGCGCACCCAGATGGAGCGCGTGGAGGACGTGATGGAATACCCGGAGGATGAAGCCGTCCGGGAGCATGAAACAGAAGGAACAGAGCTGAGTAAGCTCAAGGGGAATCTGGAGCTGAAAAACATCACCTTCGGATATTCCCGGCTGGAAAAGCCCTTAATCGAGAACTTTTCCCTGACCCTCAAAACCGGCCAGCGGGTGGCCCTGGTGGGCTCTTCCGGCAGCGGCAAATCCACGGTGTCCAAGCTGGTATCCGGGCTTTACCAGCCCTGGAGCGGGGAAATCCTGTTTGACGGCAAGCCCCGGAGCGCTTATCCCCGGGACGTGGTGGCTGGCTCCCTGGCGGTGGTGGATCAGGACATCATCATGTTTGAAGATACCATCGCCAACAACATCAAAATGTGGGATGATTCCATTCAGGATTTTGAAATGATCCTGGCGGCCAGGGATGCTCAGCTTCACGACGATATTACCCAGCTTTCCGGCGGCTATCAGCACAAGCTGACAAGCGGCGGCAAAAACCTGTCCGGGGGACAGCGGCAGCGCATGGAAATCGCCCGGGTGCTGGCCCAGGACCCCACCATCATTATTCTGGATGAGGCCACCAGCGCCCTGGACGCCCGGACGGAGCATGACGTGGTAAACGCCATCCGGGAACGGGGCATCACCTGCGTGGTCATCGCCCACCGCCTTTCCACCGTGCGGGACTGCGATGAAATCATCGTGCTGGAGCACGGCAAGGTGGCGGAGCGCGGCACCCATGACGAACTGATCAAGCGGGGCGGCGCTTATGCCGACCTTGTGGCGAATGAGTAAGGAAAGGGGGCGAATGCCATGGGATGGTTTGAAAACCAAATCGAGGAACGTCGGGCTGCCGACCAGCAGCTTTTGGAAGACTCCTTTGAAATCCTTGCCGGTGTGGTGCTGGGGCAGCGCACCGCAGAGCGCATCAGCGATCACCGGATCATTGCGAAAAGCGCCATCGACGAAATCCTGAAATACTATCACTGCAAGCCTGTGGAGATTCCGGAGAGCATAAAGACCTCCGAGGAACAGTTGGATTATTCCCTGCGGCCCCACGGCCTGATGCGCCGGAATGTCTCGCTGACGGAAGGCTGGTATAAGGACGCTTACGGCCCCATGCTCGCCTTTACCAGGGAGGAGGGCCTGCCCGTGGCCCTGCTGCCGGGTACGATTGCGGGATATTTCTATACCGATCCGCAAACAGGCAGGCGGGAGAAAATCAACGCCAAAACCGCCGCGCTGTTTGACCTGGAGGCAATTTGCTTTTATCGTCCCCTGCCGCAGAAAAAGCTGGGGATTCCTGATTTGCTGCTGTACCTGAAACGCTGCGTTTCTTTCAGCGACGCCGTCATGATCGTGGGGGGGACGCTGGCGGTCACACTGGTGGGGCTGCTCATGCCCCAGATCAGCCGGACGCTGACGGGCCCGGTCATGTCCAGCGGCCGGTCCGACGCGCTGATCGCCATTGCCATCTGTATGGTCTGCGTGCTGCTTTCCTCCCAATTGATCGGCAGCGTGAGCAGTATGATCCAAAGCAGGCTGGGGGCCAAAACCTCCCTGGGGGTGGAAGCGTCCATGATGATGCGCCTGCTCTCCCTTCCGGCCAGCTTTTTCAGGAAATACAGCCCCGGCGAGCTGACCAACCGCGCCAATTCTGTCAACAAGCTCTGTTCCACGCTGATGAATATGGTTATGAACACGGGCCTTACTTCCCTGACCTCTCTTTTGTATGTGGGCCAGATTTTCCACTTTGCGCCCGCGCTGGTTGTGCCCGCCATCCTCATCATCCTGATTACCGTGGGCTTTTCCACCCTGACCACCCTGATCCAGATTCGCATCAACCGCAGGATGATGGAGTATGGGGCCAAGGAATCCGGCCTGACCTACTCTCTGGTGACCGGGGTGCAGAAAATCAAGCTGGCAGGGGCGGAAAAGCGCGTCTTTGCCAAATGGCTCGGTATGTTCGCGGAAGGCGCGAAGCTGACCTATAACCCGCCCACGTTTATCAAGATCAATTCCGTCATTTCCACGGCCATCAGCCTGTTTTCCAATATCCTGCTGTATTTTCTGGCGGCGGAGAGCGGCATCGGTCAATCCTCCTATTTCGCCTTTATCGCCGCTTACGGGATGCTGATGGGCGCGTTCATGTCGGTGTCCGGCGTCGCCCTGTCAGCGGCGCAGATTCAGCCCATCCTGGAAATGGCGGAACCGTTTCTGAAAACCGAACCGGAAACCACCCAGGGAAAGGAAATCGTCACGAACCTTTCCGGCGGGATCGAGCTGAATCACGTTTCCTTCCGATACAGTGAGGACAGCCCCTATATCCTGAACGACCTGTCGCTGAAAATCCGTCCCGGTGAATACGTGGCCGTGGTGGGCAGGACGGGATGCGGCAAATCCACCCTGGTGCGTTTGCTGCTGGGCTTTGAACAGCCGGAGAAGGGCGCGATCTATTACGACGGCAAGGATATGAACAGCCTGGACCTTCCTTCCCTGCGCCGGAAAATCGGAACCGTCATGCAGGACGCGGGCCTGTTCCCGGCGGAGATCTACGCAAACATCGTGATTACCGCCCCGCAGCTGACCCTGGACGAAGCCTGGGAAGCGGCGGAAAAGGCCGGGATCGCGGACGACATCCGCGCCATGCCCATGGGCATGAACACCCTGATTTCCGAAGGGCAAGGCGGCATTTCCGGCGGGCAGAAGCAGCGCATCATGATCGCCCGGGCCATCGCGCCCAAGCCCAAGCTGCTGATCTTCGACGAGGCCACATCCGCCCTGGACAACAAGACCCAGAAGCAGGTCTCCGAAGCCCTGGACAAAATGGGCTGCACCCGTCTGGTCATCGCTCACCGGCTTTCTACCATCCGCCATTGCGACAGGATCCTGGTGCTGGAGGGCGGCAGGATCATCGAGGACGGCACATACGACGAACTGATCGAAAAGGGCGGCTATTTTGCCTCACTGGTGGAGCGCCAGCGGCTGGATACGGCGGCGCAGGCATGAATCACATGGGTTTTCACTCCGGAGGCATTGATTTTGAGGCGGTTTATGACGCTTACTATGACCGTGTGTTCAAGTACGCTTATACGCTGCTGCTCAATCGCCATGACGCCGAGGACGTGACCGCTGAAACCTTCCTGACTTTCCTCCAGCGTTACCAGTGCCGGGACCCGGACAATCCAGGGATCGCGGCTTACCTGACGCGGGTGGCGCATAACCGCGCCGTCAACCTCATAACCTCCTTTGCCTATCGGAAGCGGACAGAATTGCCAAGTGAACTGCCCGATGAAAAGGATTTTACCGGCAGCCTGGATGCGTCCGATCTGGTTCTCCGGCTTTACGCGAAGCTGAAAATAGAGGAACGGGAACTGCTCAATATGCGCTATGTCATGGAACTAAAGGACAGAGAAATCGCGTCGCTTCTGGGCTTATCGGAAAAAGCCGTCAACAAGCGATACCAAAGGCTGTTGGCGAAATGCCGGGAACTGTTGGAATAAAATTCTTTGAACATTTTCAAAAAAACGTCTCCAATCGCCCTGTTCATTTGTTTATAGCATAGAAGCGCGGAAAGGAGATGAACCGATGCAATACACATGGAACCGTGCCTTTGGGGATGGACGGGAAGAACTGCTCATGGGGGGCGGCGCTGAACGATTGCTGGACGCTTCCAGGCGGCTGACGCTGGCGGGCAATCCGTCCGCCTCCTGCTTCGTGGAAGCTCCGCTTCTGGGCGCGCCGGACTATGACGCCCTGGTCATTCATAACCCCCGCTTCTTTTCTCCCGGCCGCCGGATTGCTGACCATTCTTTGGTTCAGGCTCAGGCGGCGGTGGATTGGGCGGCGGGCATGGGAAGTATGAAGCCGTATCTGCATTTTGAACTGGACGCTGCCGGGTCCGGCGTGCTTTCAGGTATCCATTGCAGGATCGAAGGCAATTTGGCCTGGGCCGAAGGCTTCTTTCAAGCGGTCGGAGAGCCGGGGCGGACAGCGGCTTTTGTCCAGCATGTGCGGAACCTTCCCAAAGGCTGGTTCTGCCGGTATACGGGGGTTTTCCCCGGACGGAAAACCGATAACACCCGCATGGAAGTGAAGATGCTGGACCCCGATACCCGGCGCGCCTTGTGCGAGCCCGGGTATCTGCGGCAATGCTTTGACCAAATCGGTTTCACAGCCTACAATGATCAAATGCTTCAGGATATTGCCCGGCTTGCGGAAGCGGAGGCGTCCATTTCCATCCAGTTCGACTTTCTGCCGGACGGCTCGTTCCTGCCGGTGCTTTCCTTCCTTTCCCTCTACGAAAGGATTCGGCCCGATTGTTCCCCGTTGTTCGCAAAGGACGGGTGGCTCAGGCGTACCTGCGAAATCTATGAGGACATGGGTATATCCGATCACCGGTGGAAGCTTCTGGAAAAATGCTTTTTCTCCGAGAGAAAAACGTACCTGACCCCGGAGGGCCTGGAGGGAAGGAGCTACCATTGCTTCCCCTGCTGCACAAAGGCCAAATGGATCGGCGCTGAACGCACCCCGGCAAAATTTTACCTGCTGCTTGACGCCATGAGGACGTTTTGAGCTTCAAGGGCCCCTTGCGAAAAAAATTTTCAAAAGATTGTCTCCAACCGCCCCGTTCATTTGTTTATCTTATGGAAGCGCATGAAAGGAAACACAAAAAACGGATGAAAGAAAACGATGAAGGCATGGAAATGAACCATGGAGGAGAGAGCCGGTATTACATCCTGACGGACGGCTTTGCCCTCCGGGGCTGGAAGCTGCTTCCCTACGCGATCCAGGCGCTGCATCATCAGCAGACGGAGTTCTTCCTGAAACCGGACTTTGAATTGATCTCCGCCTGCGACGGGCATACCCCCATTCAGTGGGACGCGCTCACGCAGGAACAAAAAGGCCGGTATGACCATTGGGAAAAATACGGCTTCATCCGCCGGACAAAGGGCAATGAGCGTTTGCAGCCGACGCAGGAATACCGCTTTTACCCGGCCCGGTTCAAGGAGTATGTGCAGTGGTCCATCACGGGACGTTGCAATTACAAATGCCGCCATTGCTTCATGTCCGCGCCCCACGCCGCCCAGGGAGAACCGGCCTGGGAGGAACTGATGGCCATGCTGGACGCCTTTGCGCGCTGCGGCGTGCGCAATCTGCAATTGACCGGCGGCGAGCCCATGGTTCGCGGGGACTTTTGGGATTTGGTGGACGCCATTCATGAAAAGGGGCTGACCGTGACCATCCTGTATTCCAACGGCCTGCTGATCACCGACGCTTTTCTGGATAAGCTGGAGGCGCGGGATATGCGGCCCTCCATCCAGTTCAGCTTCGACGGCGTGGGCCATCACGACTGGATGCGCGGCGTACCTGGCGCGGAAAAGATCGTGCTGGACGCGCTGAAGCGCTGCCAGGATCGGGGCATCCCCACCTCCGTTTCCATGGTGATCTGCCGGGAAAGCGCGGGCTGCATCCGGGAATCGGTGAACCTGATGGCCTCCCTGGGGGTGCTGAGCATGAAGGTGGGCAACGCCTCCCCCATGGGCGAATGGAAAAACGAGCCGGAGCATTTTCTTTCCCAGGCGGAAGCCTACGAAGCGTTCCTGGACTATATTCCCCATTACTTCGAGGACGGAAAGCCCCTGACCCTGGGGCTGGAGGGCTTCTTCAATTACGACAGGGCCAAGGAAAAGCTGTCCTCCTGGTTTGAAAAGGACATAGAGGAACAGTACTTTGGCAAGGCCCTCATGTGCGGCCATGTGCGGCGGGGCATGTATGTGAGCCCCAAGGGGAACGTGCTGCCCTGCATGTCCATGGTGGGCGGGCCCATCGAGGATCAGTTCCCCAATATGCTGGAAACGCCCCTGGAGGATATTCTGGATAAGCAGTCCGCTTATATGGATATTACCACCTCCCGGGTCAGCGATTTCATGGAGCATAACCCGGACTGCAAAACCTGCGAATACCGAAACGGCTGCTGCGGCGGCTGCCGGGCCGTCGCGGTGCGGGACCATCCCACGGATTACCTATCGAAAGACCTGGACACCTGCCGGTATTTCCGGGACGGGTGGAAAGCCAAAAAAGATGCTTTGCTGCGCCGGATCGGCCAGCTTTCAGAGCATAAATGACAAGATCGAAGGAGGATGAAACATCATGCCGGAAATCTCTAAGGAACTGTTGGAAAAGCTGACGAACGCGAAAACCAGGGAAGAAGCGGCGGCGCTGCTGAAAGCGGAGGGCATCGAGGACGCGCCGGAGGAAAAGATTTGGGAGCAGGTGCAGCAGCTCCGCGTCCCGG
>JAFXMP010000322.1 GCA_017530275.1 Clostridia bacterium
CGTGACTCTGGTGCGGGCGAAAAAGGACGGACAGGGCAACATCGTCGAGTGCAAGGAACGCACCGGCATGTGGGCCTGGAAGCATCCCCACAAGGCCGACGGCACCGTGACCTACACCGAATGGAAGGGCGACGTGGTGTTCGAGAACGTGACCTTCGGCTATGTGCCTGAAAAGATCGTGCTCCACGATATTTCCCTGTATGCCAAGCCGGGCCAGAAAATCGCCTTCGTGGGCTCCACCGGCGCGGGCAAAACCACCATTACCAACCTGATCAACCGTTTCTACGATATTCAGGGCGGCAAAATTCGGTACGACGGCATCAACATCGAAAAAATCAAAAAGGACGACCTGCGGCGGTCCCTGGGCATGGTGCTTCAGGACACCCACCTGTTCACCGGCACCGTGAAGGAAAACATCCGCTACGGCCGCTTAGACGCCACCGATGAGGACATTGTGAAGGCGGCGAAAATCGCCAACGCCGATTTCTTCATCAGCCATCTTCCCGAGGGCTACGATACCATGCTCACCGGCGACGGGGCCAACCTGAGCCAAGGCCAGCGGCAGCTGCTCGCCATCGCCCGCGCCGCCGTGGCCGACCCGCCCGTGCTGATCCTGGACGAGGCCACCTCCTCCATCGATACCCGCACCGAAGCCCTCATCGAAAAGGGCATGGATGAACTGATGAAGGGCCGCACCGTGTTTGTCATCGCCCACCGCTTGAGCACTGTGCGCAATTCCCAGGCCATCATGGTGCTGGAAAACGGCGTCATCATCGAGCGCGGCAACCACGAACAGCTCCTGGCCCAGAAGGGCAAGTATTATCAGCTGTATACCGGTATGTTTGAACTGTCGTAAGCGTTTATGGCTGTCTGTCATTTTTCATGGAAATACACCTAAACGGAAAAGAGGCCGCTGCGTTTATCAGAAGAGCAGCGGCCTCATAAATTTACTGGAAGTCAGAAAGAAGCGCCGGACCACCAAGAACGGTTTCCCCCAGAAATACATTTCAATACGCTTTTCCGCACAGAACCACTGCTGCGATCAGCAGAGCCACGCATCCGCAGGCGATGTAATCCAGCTTCCCGCATTTCAGCACCCGCAGGCGGGTGCGGCCCTCGCCGCCGTGGTAGCAGCGGGCTTCCATGGCCATGGCCAGATCCCCCGCCCGGCGGAAGGAGCTGACGAACAGCGGAACGAGCAATGGCACCATGGCCTTGGCCCGAGCGATCAGGTTGCCGGATTCAAAGTCCGCGCCGCGGGCTGTCTGCGCCTTCATGATCTTGTCGGCTTCCTCCAGCAGGGTGGGAATGAAGCGCAGGGCGATGGACATCATCATGGCCATTTCATGGGCTGGGAAATGGATCACCCGCAGGGGAGAAAGCAGGCGTTCCAATCCATCGGTCAGGGTGATGGGCGGGGTAGTGAGGGTGAGCAGGCTGGAAGCGAACACCAGCAGCACCAGACGCAGGGAATAGTGAATGGCTGTGATCAGCGCTTCTTTGGTGATCACCGCGAAGCCTAAGTTCAGCAGGGGCGTTTCCCCCTGGAGGAAAAACAGGTTCAGCAGGAAGGTGAGGATCAGGATGAAGCGCAGGGGTTTTAGGCCCTTGAGCATCATTTTCAGCGGGACCTTGGAAACAGCGGACGCCAGCCCCAGGAACAGGAGCACCGGCACATAGGCCAGCAGGTTGCCCGCCAGGAAAATCGCCACGATCACGGCGATGAGCAGCAAAATCTTCACCCGGGGGTCCAGGCGGTGCACCGCGCTGTCGCCTGGATAATACTGGCCTAAGGTAATGTCATTCAGCGCCATGGGCCGCACCCCCTTTCCACAGGCTCAGCAGGGCGCTTACAGCCTGCTCCTCCCGGAAAATATCCGGAGGACAGTCGACGCCCATGGCCCGCAGCTTCAAACACAGCTTGCACACAGAGGGCACGTCCAGCCCCATTTGTTCTAACCTTTCCGCGTGACGGAAGATTTCCTCCGGCGCGCCTTCCATGGCGATGGTTCCGTGCTCCATCACCACGGCGCGGGTGGCGAAGCGGGCCACGTCGTCCATGGAATGGGAGATCATCACGATGGTGGTGCCCTGCCGGTGCAGCCCGGCGATCAATTGCAGCATATCTTCCCGGCTCATGGGGTCCAGCCCGGCGGCAGGCTCGTCCAATACCAAAATTTCCGGCCGCATGGCCAGCACACCGGCCATGGCCGCCCGGCGCATCTGGCCGCCGGAAAGCTCGAAGGGGGATTTTTGCGCGATACCGGGCTGGGTGAGCCCCACCCGGACCAGGGCTTCCTGGACCCGCTCTTCGATTTCCTTTTCGTCCAGCCCTAAATTTTTGGGCCCGAAGGCCACGTCCTTGGCTACGGTTTCTTCAAACAGCTGGTGCTCGGGGTACTGGAACACCAGGCCTACTTTCTGCCGCAAGGTCTTTTTATCGAAGCCCTTTTCATGAATGTCCTGCCCGTCCAGCAGCACGCGGCCCGACGTGGGCTTCAGCAGTCCGTTGATATGCTGGGCCAGGGTGGATTTGCCGGAGCCGGTGTGGCCGATCAGGGCCAGGAATTCCCCTGGCTGGATCGTCATGTTCACGTCCTGGATGGCGGTGGATTGGAAGGGACTGTCCGGCTGATAGGTATGGGTCACATGCTCCAGCGTTATCTGCACAGCCGCGCCACCTCCTCCGCCATTTCATCCACGGTCAGCACGCTTTTCCGAATGGGCATGCCGCTTTTCCGCAAAGCCTGGGCCAAACGCGCCATGGGCGGCGCGTCCAGCCGGTAGGGCTTGAGCTTCGCCGCGTCGGCAAAGATTTCCTTTGGCGTGCCGGAAAGCGCGATCTGTCCCTCATGCATCAGGTGCACCCGGTCGCATTCCACCGCTTCCTCCATGAAATGGGTGATCCACAGCACAGTGATGCCCTGTTCCTGGTTCAGCTGTTTTACTGCGGCCATCACCTCCCGCCGGCCCTGGGGGTCCAGCATGGCGGTTGATTCGTCAAAAATGATGGCTTCCGGCTGCATGGCCAGCACCCC
>JAFXMP010000323.1 GCA_017530275.1 Clostridia bacterium
CTCAATCTCCTTGGATTCCTTGGCTTTGGCCGGGTAGGGGTAGAAGCTTCTTTCAATTTACTGCCTCAATGAGGCTTGTTTGCTTTGCCTTCCTTTGGATTGGTGGGCCATTACTTGCTCCAAACTTTGTTTTCACACTAAGTCCCTCCTTAAATGATCATGCTGCTTTTTTCAAAGGCAGAACGGGTCAAGAACTCCACAACGCAGCCTGCTAACAAGGCAAAACAACCCCACCGTATCAATCGGCCCGCAAGCAGAAGAATCGCTTTCTCACGGCTGATGTAGCAAATGGACAGATTTTCGTTCTGGTGCAGGGTCCAGAAACAACTGACATAAGAAGCTGGGCTGAACGGCTTGTCGGGAACCCACTCCGGGAAGATCAGCGCCGCTTTTGTTATGAGCGAAAGAACGGCATAGGCAGCGATCCCGGCAAGAAGGAAACCGAGCAGAAGCATGGCTATCCTTCCCGTGGCCCAGCCGATCAGCCGGGTGGCATACTGCGCTTGCAGCTTCTCCCGCAGCAACGCATACTGACGCCTTGCGTAATCCGTCAGCAGATGAAGCAGCCATCGGATCAGGCAGCATCCCAGGATCACAGCGCACCATCGAAGCGGGATGCGCGCCGCGGCTTTTTCCTTGGACAATTCATAAAAGGTTCCGCCTCCACGCCAGCCGGTCAACGCGCTTTGGAGAGATGCCGTTGGCGTTTCTCCTTTTCCGCGCCGGATGCAGATCTCCAGCGTTTGCATCGGTTGACCCTGGGTAATGGCCGCTGTGATGGGGATATAAGCCAGGGAACGATCCGCCTCCCCAAACCTCGCCCGATCTTTGACGACGCCGACAACCGTCCAGACTTGACCGCCCAGCACGATTGTTTTTCCCAGGGCGTCACCGGCTGGGAAAAGCTGATAAGCGGTGCTTTCATCAATCAGGATCACATCCCGATAATCCTTTATATCGCCTCCGCTGATCAGCCGTCCGTCTTTCAAGGCTTCAGGGCGTAAATCGAAGAAACCTAAATCCACCGCATATACCGTACCTTCCGTTTCGGAAATGTCCGTTGAAAGCGTCATGTGCTGCGCTTTCCCGGAGACAACGGCGAGATCGACCAAATCCGTAAGGGAAGAAAGAAGTACCTGCGCCTCCCGGTAAGCGTCCTTCAACGCGTCTTTGTCCTCCGGTGCGGAAACGATATACTGTATCCCGTCCGTTACGCCTTGCATAACGATCCAGCCTGTGACAGCCAAGGCGATCCCGATGAGAAGGAGCAGAATCCCCATGAAGGAGAATTTGTTACGATGATCAGTCATAGGGCATCACTTCCATACCTTCCGCAATCGCCCGATCTTCCATATAGACGACCCGTATGTCACCCGGCAAATCGGAAACCGCTACCGTATCATCCGCCTCCTCCAGAATGGTCACGCTCTGTTTTTCAATCATGAACGTGCTATGACCAAAGGCGTTCTGTGATTCCACTGCGGCGTAAACAAAGCGGTTTGTTTCAGATCCGCGCACGGCGGAAGCGGGAAGCAGCATAGCCGATGTATCGGATACGAAATTCATGGAAATGGATATACCTTCATCCATCAAACGACGAGCTGTACCCATAGAGGCAAGTTTTTCCCGTGCCACGGCGATCTCCACACATGGATGCCCCGTTTCGTCATATCCCAAGGCTGCTACGCTGCCTTTGACCTGCGACCCTCCACGTCCGGGCATCGTCGCTGTGCTGCCAATCCGGATCGTGCGCGTTACGTTGCTGACATCAGCACGGAAAAGACATTCTGCGTTTTCTCCGCTGATGATCATCGCCGCGCTTTTCCCGTCCCACTGCATCCCTTTTTCCACCCGAATGTCCAGAATATAACCATCGTGCGGGGCCACGATCACATGCGTTGTATCGCTGATGCTCCGTAGGGACACAAGGATTTGATGCGCTTCCGACTTGGTTTCTTCATAGGCTCTCTTTTGCATGGTGTATTGATAAGCGTCATCTGAAATGCCAGCGTAGGCAGCCCGATCCATCACTGTTTGTGCTTTCCCTTCCGCTTGATCGGCCAAGACAGCCGCAGCCTGCAAGGAAAGCAGCGCTTCATCTGAAATGTCGGACGGCAGTTTCCCGTCTATCAGTTGGATATTTGCGCTTCTCGCAGCTGCTTCCAGGGCAACATGGGCTTCATGGCTGTTTTGTCTGGCGGTATATAAAGCATCGTAGGCGTCGATCCAGTTTTGATCCTTGCGTGTCAGCCGAAGGGTCGCATATTGTTTTTCCAATGCCAGCAAGCCTTTTTCAGCTTCCTGATAGACTTTTTCCTGCGCTTTGACGGCATCCGAAAGGCCCGTAAACTCTATTTGAAACAGCGGATCGCCTTTTTTCACTTCCTGACCCTTTGCAGTCAGAATTTCCGTGACCCTCATGGAGACGCCGGCAGGCAGGTTTTCCCATGTAATGTCTTGCGTTTCCGAAAACGTCAGGTATCCGGTCAGTGTGATCTGCGTTTTCAGCTTTCCGGTTTTGACCGAAGCAAACAGCACTTTCGCTGTGGTCAGCGTTTTTACCGTTCCGGAGAAGAAGAAACAGAATGTCAGGACGATCAGAACGATCAGTAAACCTTTTAGTGCTTTTCTTTTCATTGTGTTAATCCTCATTTCAATTCCGACAGCTGAATACCGGTCATAATATCCTCCTGGAAGAAAAAGTAGATCAGGAGGGCAGGCGTCAGGAACAGAGCAGCACCGGCAAATTCCGAACCCGTGCTTTGCTGGGACAACTGATTGAAAGCGACGGATAAGGGGTACAGATCGGTATTTGTCGAAAGGAACACCAGGGGCTGTTCTACCATGTTCCAGCAATCCGCGAAAGACAATGCAATCGCAGCGCCAATCATCGCCTTGGATACGGGCAGCGCCACATGAAAATAGCACCGGATCGGCCCCGCACCGTCGATTTGCGCCGCTTCAAACAATTCTCCCGGTATCCCAACCATGCTTTGGCGAAGCAAAAAGATATAGAGCGGGGACGCGATGGACGGAAGGACGATGGCCCAAGCGGAGCCGAGCAGTCCCAAACCGCGCAGCGTCAGCACCGTGGGAACCATGGTGACCTGAAATGGAAGAAGCAGCAGCATAATGATCAAAAAGGACAAAGCATCCCGACCGGGAAATTGAAACCGGGACAGAGCATAGGCCAGAGCGGGCACAATGAGGGCTTGACCGATCAGAATTGCCGCCGTATAGCAAAGGGAATTGAAATAGTACCGCAGGATACTCATATCCTCTATGAGCACATGCCAGTATTGCTCCAGGGAAGCCATGCGGGGAGAAAGCTTGATCTCCATCAGACTGTCTCCATACTGACTTCTTGTTTCCATAAAGCTTTTGATTTCTGCCGGAGCGAAAAAGGAATACAGAAAAGTCAAGACGACGGGAAGCAGGATCAGGATTGCGATCATCAATAGACAGAACTTGATCCCAAGACGATGCTTTTTCATAAGCCCTCCTTACCGTGCGTCCCTTGATGCGCGGCGCTGCAGCAGAAACAGGATTCCAAAGATCAGCATGACGATCAGCGCGAATGAATATGCCGCTGCGGTCACCATCTGATAATCCAGCCGGGAAAACATATTGTTCATGTAGTGCTGCAAGGTATAGACGGACTGATCCGGATAGGAGCCCGCAATAACATACACTTCCTTGAATATGCGAAAAGCGTTTATCCAGGCCAGTACCAGCACCAGGAAAGCGGTAGGCAGGATATGCGGGAGGGCCACAGTGAAAGCTTTTGTCATGAATCCCGCACCCTCCAGCTCGGCATACTCGTACAATGAAACGGGCACAGTTTGCAGCGCCGCCAGGAAGATCACGGTGCAGAAGCCCAGGTTTTTCCATACGAACATGAGGATGACCGGGAAGCGGAGGGCCTCGCTTTCCAGCCATAACACCCGATCCATACCGAATGCTTGAAGTATCCGATTGATAGGCCCGCCGTAATCGAAGATCACCAGCCAGATCAGCAGCATCGCGGAGGAAGGGGCCAGATAGGGCATCAAAGAAACGGAGCGAAAGAATTTTCCTTTGGGTCTGATCAGCTGAAGGATCAAGGCGAAAAGGAATGAAAGAACCCAAAGCAGCGGCGCACAGATCACGGACAGGATCATCGTATTTTTAAGGCCCAGCAAAAACATTTTGTTTTGCCACAAGGATTCGTAGTTGGTAAGTCCCACAAATTGATTCGCTTTTGTCCCATCGGTCACGCTGTACCAAATGCCGCCGAAAAAAGGAATGATGTTAAAGAGGATCAGGAGGCCCAATCCCGGCAAGAGGAACAGGAGTAAAGACCGGTTTTTGTGAAACATCGTGATCCCCCTCAACATCAGGCATCGTGCTTTCAGGCGTTTTTTACGGGATTGAAAGCATATCTTCCCATCTCCCGTCCGCACATATTGGACGAGGTTTTCTTCCTGAACCATTCGCTGGCTGGAATGTATGATTACTTTCTTTTAGTTCTTTTCCATCCGGATCATATCCATTTTCTTGTCTGCCAATCGGATGAACTGCTCCACGTCGATCTGACCGTCCTGCCAGCGCCGGATCAGCGTCCACATTTCTTCGGAAGAATTGCCCTCCGAATCATGGAGGATATCCGGCGTCTGTACATGCATAATTGGAGCGATTTTTTCCTGGAACATACGGATTTCATCCGCGCTGACCAGCCAGAGATACTGCTGCATCTCTTGGATTTCACTCTCCCAGCCGGAAAGCAGTTCTTCATTTTCCGGGCTTGGAGAGGCTGCCACGCTCTCTTTCAGCAGAGCGATTTTTTCTTCTATTTGTCCGATGGCTTTTTTCGTATAGGGATTCTCCACAGGTTCAGTGGCGTTGGAAAAGAGCAGGAAGCGGTTTTCTTCCCGTACCGTTTTCAGCGCGTCCAGAACGAGCTGCGCGGCGAGATCTGGATGAACGGAAGAAGCGTTTACGGTCAGCAGATGCAAGTTGACGCAGGCGATGCTTTCACACGCCGAGGACGGCTTCATTTCAAAATAAGCATAGGAATCGTTTGTCCATAGTTCCTGAAATGCCATTCCATATAACATCAGCGGCTCCATCTCATAAAGTTCCTCTTCACCACGGTTTTCCAACATAGCCTCCAGATTTTCTGTTCTGGCTTTCTCTATCGCTCTAGCCATTTCCCGGAAAAGAGGAGTATCAAAGGTAAGCTCTTCTCCCACGGCCTCCATATATCGGACATAGGACTCAATCGCCATGCGGATCAGAGTGTCCCTGCTAACGGCCATTCCGTCATAATACATGGGAACGATATTTGGATATTCGTCCGTCATTTCATCGTTCCATTCCGTGACAAACGCGCATAGACTGATGAAATCCTTGGGAAGATCGTCCACCGTCATTCCCAACTCGTCCAGTATGTCCTGGGGAGCGCCACATAGATTGGTAGAAATACTGCACCCATAGGGCACGGCGACGATCCTCCCATCCTTCATGCAGAACTCCTTGAAAGGCGTCCAGACATTTTCCATGATGGAGACGATTTCAGCGTTTTCGGAGAGATCGGCAAAGTAGCCTTTATCCCGCAGCGCTTCATAAGGGCTGGAACCACTGCTGAAAGAAAGGACGTCAAGTTCGCCATTGTTCATAGCCAGCAGAAGCATTTGATAATCATGATCGTATTGCCCGGACTGATACACGGGGACGTTGGGATATTTCGCATGAAAACTTTTTTGTGCGGCCAAACTGTTGAATTGATACGTCGTCAGCTTTTGATCCGCATTGAAATCACCGGATAAGCCACATGCCAGAATGCACTGATCTCCTGGAATCAGAACCGAATTTCCGTTCAAGACGATCCCCGTTTCGCTGGTCTGTGTGCCACCGCTATAAAAGCCGACCTGCTTTATGGCTCCGTTTTGTCCCACTGAATAAATATGGCTGTTTTGATCTGCGTACACATAGCTTTCAAGTGTTTCTGACCACACCGGCGCACTGAGGAGCGTTTGCGCTTCTATTTCTCCGAGCGTCGTCACAGCATCTGAAACCGGATCAAACGACACGAAGATATAAGATTGCCACTGTTCAGTTTCAGAATCATATGCGTTTTCATCATCCCGAAGCAGCAATACGGTTTCCCCATCCTTACCATTTCCAGAGAATGCCGCATATATTGCTGCTTTGGATGCTTTTACGTCTCCCGTAGTCAAATCAACGATGATCGTATTCTGTACGTTACTATCTGTTTCATTGTCCCAATAAGTGACTGTACATATCAGGTTTTCGCCTGATACAGCGCAGCCGGTACAGTTGTACGGATAGCTGTAATCCTCTGAGCGATCCAGGAAGAAAGATGTGTCCTTGATTGTCACAATGTCCTGAAACGTGGCTTTCCCTTCCACAGACGAAAGAACAAACACCTTGCCATTCCAAGGATTAAAGCTCATCAGCCGCTCGCCATCCGTAAAAAGGCGGCATACGGCGTGTTCCACGATGATCTCGGCAGGCTTGCTTTCCGCGACCATCTGCTCCAGACTGGAAATGGACTTGCAGCCGATCAGCCCCTCCGCCCAAAGCTCTGGCTCGGTTTGGCTTTCCGTCCAGGAAAGAATCCGCATGGGCTGGCTTGGATCATAGCTTCCATATAAGATATATGAGGTATCTTTTACGGTACACAGCCCGAAAACCATGAGATCATCTTCGCTTTTACTTTCCATCATTGTTTTCTGTTCTGCGCAGGCAACGCTGCATGGCACCGCAAAAAGGATGACCAGAAGCATCAGGGACAGAAACCGAATCCGATTTTTCATCTTTGTGTTCCTCCTAAAAATATTTATGACTTATCGCTTTGGAATAATGGTGCCCTGATCCATCTCATAGACGGTATCGCAAAGCTCATCAATATCCTGGGCGAAGTGGCTGGCGAGAAGGATGGTTTTCCCTTGTTTTTTAAGAGAAAGCAGCAAGGCGCGGATGTCCTTGACGCCGGTTTTGTCCAGGCCGTTCATGGGCTCATCCAGGATCAGAAGGGCAGGATCGTCCAGCAGGGCTTGCGCGATGCCCAGGCGTTGGCGCATCCCCAGGGAATACTGACCGACCTTCTTTTTCATAGCGGGGTCAAGGCCCACCATACGGATCAAATCGCTGATCCGTTCTTTGCTTGCGCCTTTCCCCAACTTGGCGAGCCATTTCAGGTTGTTCATACCGGTCTCATGGGACAGGAAGCCCGGCGTTTCAATTAACATTCCGGTATCCGGGCCAAAATCACAATCCATACCGATGGTTTTCCCGAACACCTTTACCGCGCCGGAGGTGGGCCGCAGGAAACCGCATATGCACTTCATCAGCACTGTTTTTCCGCTTCCGTTGCGCCCGATGATGCCGTGGATTTTTCCCTTCTCCAGTTGCAGAGAAACATCTTTTAATACCTGCTCACTGCCAAACGATTTGCTGATCTTCTGAACATCAACTATGATGTTATTCATCGGAATAACCTCCTGTGAAACTGAATTGGAATGTGCGCATTTTGAGCACGGACAGGACGATCAACCCCACTGTAGCCCCGCCCAGGATCAGATAGGAAACGTGCAGCCGGGGCAGCAGATCGTAGCCAAAGTTGTGCATGGTGTAGGTGGCATGTTGGAGCGGCGATAGCCACACTGACAGCAAGTTGGCGTAATA
>JAFXMP010000324.1 GCA_017530275.1 Clostridia bacterium
GCCATCAATATGTACGGTCATATCGTCTTTGATCTTTACCAGCTGCCGCCGCTTGCTCAATGTGTCCATTTTGATAGCGCTGTCTATCATGTGTATTTTCATCAGGCCGTTTTGGTTGGCGCTTTGCAGCCGTTTGTCCCGTATCATGCCCTCCACGTCCACAATAACGCCCGTTAGGTTCGGTCCCTGCTTAACCGCTTCCATTTCAAGCCCAGCCGCTTCCAGGTTTTGCACAAGATACGCCGCCGTGTACGTGTCGTAACCATTTTTTAACGGGATAATTTCGTATTCCCTTTCCAAACTTTCAAACCACTTTTCGCAATCGTGATAATCAATTTGGTTCTCCCCGCTTTCCGTCAAATATCCCTGCTCTATATATTTCCTGTAGGGGATCTGGTCGCGCTCCTCCGCTTTGTCTACCACGTTCCGCGGCATGTAAAACTGGGCGAAAAAATAAACGGTTCCGCCGCGTTCAATCAGCGCCACCGTCGCGGTCAAGTCGGTTGTGATACTAAGGTCAATTCCGGTCAATGCGTAGCAATGGCGGAAATCCTCCAGCGTGAAAGCGTTCTCCCCGAAACAGCCGTTTACTTCCGCCGCCGTCAACCAGCTCACCGTCGGGTTTTGTTTCAGGTTGGCGTACTTTGTAAGAAACTCTGTTTTCTTGCTGAGACTGCCCTCCGCTATGTCGATTTCGCTTTTTATAAATTCTTCCGAAACGGAAACGCCCAGACCCGGCAAGCTCTTTCTCAGTTCGTCGATGTCGTTCCACTTTTCCACATCGTCGATCATGTAGAAAATGGGTAAAATATGCTGCTCCCTGCTGTTCCCGCTTAGAAAGGCCGTCCCGCGCGCAAACAGTTCATCATAAATTCCTTCGCTGATATACCCGCCGGAGCTGATCGCCATTCCCAGCGGCTCCTCGCGCGCACCCGTGCCGCTCATCATGACTTCCCAAACGCCCAGGCCCTTCTTTGCCGCCCAGCTGCTCGCCTCATCGCCCAGGAATGCCATGGGGTTTAATCCGTCCAGCGTCTTGTCGCTGAAAGGTAAGCGCTTAATCAAGGTGTTTGTTTCGTCAATGATAAGCCCGCGTTTTGTGCTCTTGATCCGCTTCCCCAAAATCGGCTCATGGCGAAAATTGAACTCAAACGCGCTGTAACTCAGGTCGGCCTGATCTACCTTGGTCGCCAAAAAATAAATCTCGCTTCCAAATTCGCCAGCGGCAAAAGCAATGTATTCCATGATCCCGGCGGCTATCAGGCTTTTCCCCATTTTCCGCCCGATGTACCAGGCCACCTCTCGGAACTGCCGCCGCCCCATGGCGTCTACCACGCCGAATATCAGGAAGATGGATGCTCGCTGCCACAATTCAAGTTTAATGCGGCCCGGTGCCAGCTTTCCCTTGAAGTGATGGCAAAACCGTTCGATAAAAGCGATGGCGTTATTGCCCTTCCGTTCGTCAAAAAACCAGCGCTTGTCCGTGATCCCTTCCAGAATCACGTCATAAAGCAGCCTGATCCATTTTCCGGCGTTGATCTCCCCGGCATTGATCGCTTTCCAGTATTGCACGACCGCGTTTTCATCCGCCACGTTTCACACTTCCCGCCGCCTCTCTTTATGAGTTTAGCCGGAATTGCGTAAGCTCATCTTCCTCCATCTTTTCCGGCGCTTCGCCCCTGGTTTCTATGATGGTCGCCATAATCGAAAGCGTCCTGTTCGCGCAGTCAACATGTTTTGGTATTTCAGAAATCAGCGGATGCGCCGTTAGATTTTCCCGGCCCTTCACATATACTTTATTTACTGTCAGGCCGTCCGCTTTCAACTGCGCCCGCAGTTGCGCAATCAGTTTTACTTCTTCGACAAACGTTTTTGCAGCTACGATAAAATCCTCATCCTGGGCCACTTTGTATTTTTCGCCCAGCGCCATCAGCTTTTTGATCGTTGTCACCGCTGCCATGTTTTACCTCTCCCATCTATGAAAAAGCCGGATCAACTCCGGCTAACTATGAATAAATATGCGTCTGTAAACTCCCGCGCCATGCCCGGCCAGGATTCCAAAAACTCCGCGCCCGCGCCCGCGAGAGCTTTTTTTACCTGCCCCATTGAGCTGACGCCCCCGCGCGGCGTTTCCGACCCCTGGGGGACTATCAAACGCTCACGTTTCCGTTTTCGTCCACGCTCCAGCGCCGTTTTCCGGTTTCTTCCCTGCGCTGCCGATGATGTTCCTTTCTGTGACACTCCCCGCAAAGCGCTTCCAGGTTGTCCCAGTTCATTGTCACATCCGGGTCATTGATATTAAGCGGCGACAATTTGATTTTGTGGTGCACTTCCTGGGCCGTGTTGATCTCCCAGTTTTTCAAGCAGCATTCACACAGCGGATGCGCCCGCCTGTACGCCCTTGCGCACGCAATCCACGTGCCCGACGCATAGAACGCCGCCACGGTTTCGCGCCATTGCTGCCGCTTGCTTTCGCCACCACCACCCACGCAATAGCGCCCCACTTTCCGAAACAGAATAGTGGAGCAGCCCGCGTCCAGCTGCCCCGCCGTTCATAGGAGGATAACGTATCATGGCCTTCCATCGACCAAATACATTGTATCACAGATTTAGCGGACACGACCGGACATCTTTTCTTTCGCCTTTTGCCGTTGCAGCACAAGGCTTTCGGCGCGTTTCAGGATACGGCGCACCTGCCTTTCTGAGTACCCCATTGTATCCCCAATTTCTATTATCCCCATCGCTTTCATGTACCGCATATCCATCGCGCTTCTTTGTGTTCCGTCGCCCAGCTTGTCAACGTATGGTTTCAGCGCGCCCCTTCCGCGTCCAGCTCCCCCTGCACGATCGCCAGCTGATCCTTGAGCATGATAAGGCGCACGTTATCTTCTTCCCTCTGCTGCCCGTTCCCGGTCGCCCTCGGCCCGTCGGTATAGGTCGGCGTAATGCGCGTGCACTTCGCTATCTGCCTTTTCACGGCCCAGCGCAGCCTTTCTTCCTGCCGCGCTAAATCCCTGATCCTCGCAAAGTTTGTCATTTCTTCGCGTCCTCCCATTTGCGCATCACGCAGCGGATGTAAACCCCGTCCACCACATCGCTCCAATAAACCGACCCTTTCACGAACACATACCCCGGATACGCCTTTTCCATGATGCCTTTCGCCTCGTTCTCAAAGTCCTTTGCCAGGGTCTTTACTTTCCGGTTGCTCATCTTGGTGTCGTTCGTCCGGCTTTTCGGCTGTTTCAGGTTCCGGCTTGCAAACGGTTTTCTGCATCGCGCCCCGCTTTCGCCTTTCTGCTGCTTCACGATGTACCGCGCCACCGCTTCCAGCCCTTCCGCGCCCATTTGCAGCTTGTCCGCGTTGGCGTATCCTTTGCCCCATAGCGTTTCCAGCTCTGCCCGGTCAATGCCCCCGCTGATAAGCAAATGCACGTGAAGTCGCGTTTTCCCTTCCTCGTCGCCCTCGATCGCGCCCAGGTACTTTAATTCCGCCAGCCCCCGCTTCACCCGCAGCCGCTTCACCTTCGCAAGAAAATTCCGCACGTCCTTTTTTGCCCGCTCATAATCCGGCGCGGCCTGGTAGGTCAGCGTCAAGTGATAATCCGCCTCTGTAAAGTTCCCTTCCGCCAGCAGCACAAAATGCCTGTTCCTCCGCTCTGCGTTCAATTTCTGCTGCTTGATCGGCGTCATGTTCTTTTTTGCTTCCCGCAGCCGTCCCCTTTCTTCCCTTCCGAAAATGGGGTACACTTCCGCCTCCAGCCGTGGCCCCGCTTTCGTGGTTTTCGTCCTGTACCCCATCTGGCCCACCCGGATGCTGGATGGAAGCGCCCGCCAGTATTCGCCCAGCAGGTCGTCCGCTTGCTCGTTGTATACCTGCTCAAACAGTCCTTCGTATTCCCAAGCCATGCCGCCCGCTTCCTCCCCGCTTGCGTGATAAAGCCGCTATTGCCATAGGAGGGCCTGCGGGCCCCCCTAATGGCGTCACCCCCCTGGGTTTGCTCCGGCGTGCCCTGCCCGCCCCGTGTGCGTTATTTTAATACTCCATACAAGCCCGCAGCGCGGGAGCCTGTCCCCGCCGTCTGAAAACTTTTTTCAAGGCCATATAATAGGAAGAAATATTGCCGACCCCCGGAGTCGAACCGGAAACCCGCTGTTGGCACATCCACGCCCATGAGAATATCCTTTCATGTTTGTGTACAGGCGCGCCCACGTCGGCATAAATGCCCGCTGTTCCCAGCGGGCCGTTTTTATGGTTGCTTCCTTCTTAACCTGATTTCGATGCCCAGCCCCTCCAGCAGCTTGATCGCCGTTCCCAGGGTGATGCTTTTCGTCTGCCCGCTTACAAAATTACAAAGTGTCGTCCTTGCTACCCCGCTCCGCCACTCTAATTCCTCATAGGAAAGGCCCTGCCGTTCTTTTTCTTTCCGCGCCACCCGGCGTATATCTTCATCCGTCATTGCCTACGCCTCCAGCCACACAATCAGGAAATTGTATCCCGGCAACACCCGCCGCACGATCCTGTTTCCGTACATCTCCACGCTTTCCCGGATTTCCGCCCGGTTCATGCAGTTCCTTCTATCCCAGTGGTTGGCATATACGCGCACCCATGCTATATCCTGCATGAATGGAGGCAACAAGTCAGCGTATCTCATGCGGGAAACACCTGCTTTTCCGGCGCTCCGCCTTTCAGCTGCCACACCCGCGCTTTCCATTTTGTGGCAAACGCTACCGCTTGCGCCTTGTTGAACCGCAGCGCCGCTTTCCCGTCCGCCGCGTAAGTACAGGTCTGCTCTCCGCCCTTTTCCCCGCCCTCGTTCTCAATCCGAACCAGCCAGCGGTTGTTGCACGTCCCGTGCTCGATGATGAAGTTTTTGCCGTTCGCCATGTGCTACGCCTCCACAATGTCCAGCCCGCAGCACGCCCGCATTTGCTTCTTTTTGTTGATGTACACCCGGTTTTTCTTCGTCGCTTCGCTTTTCGCGTCGTATACCGTGATTTTGTCATCCATGCCCACGGTCACAAAATCCGCGAAGTACCGGATGCCACCCGGCAGGTCAAAGCCCACCTGCCGCAATACTGTTTTCAGTTCTCCGGCTTGCTGTCGCATTTTCAATTCCCGGTAAATGTCCGCTTCATGGATGCTGTCAAATTTCCAACCGTCCACCTCCACCCGCTGGTTCCCATATTTTCCCCGCTTGCGCGGTTTCGCTTCTAAGCCTTCCCCTTGAGTGGAAGGTGCCGCGCCATGCGCGGCGGATGAGGTGATGCTCCTCAGCTTTTCCGCCGCTTCCTGGGCGTTCCTGCGCTTCCATTCCCGGTATTCTTCATCCGTCCACCGCAGCCCCATTTTTCCCCCTCCGTTCCCGCTCTTCTTTCCACGCCTGAAACTCCGCCATGTATTCCGGGTTTTGCATACATTCCCGGATTTCCGCCAGCAGTTCCTGGGCCAACGGCTCATAGAAGGGCTTTTTCCTGCACATCACGGCCCGAACCGGGATTTTGTAGCCCTCTCCCTGAAAAATCGCTTCCGCGTTCATGGTTTATCCCTCCTGTGTTTCATCTTCATCCCAAAATACGCACAGCGGCTCATAGCTGATTTTTTCGATCTGCCGCATGATGGCCCGCGCGTTTTCCGGAACGATCAGCGCGCTTACCAGCATATCCCCGTAACATGCCACCAGCGGCGTCCTGCCCTCTTTCTTCCGCGCGCAGTACATGAATTTTCCTTCCTTGTTTTCGCCCGGTTTCAGCAGCGCCGTGTCAATGAACAGCAAGCCGTCCGTTCCCTTGAGCGCCCGGTAAAAATCCCCGCCGTAGAACACAATCCCCAAATCCTCCAGCATTTCCTCGCCTTGCATCGGTTCCAGGGAAAAGCGCTCTTCATCCGGCACAGGCGTTTCATGGATGATGATTTTTTCTTTCTTCTTTTCGTCAATGTCGAAAATAACCGGGATAATATCCGTCGTGATCCTGATTCCTTCCACGGGCCAGCTTGCTTTTCCGTTGCTGATATACTGCCGCCCGTTCTCGCAGTCGAAAATGTAAAACGCTTCCCTTTCCATGCACGCTTTCTTGATCGCTTGAATTTTCATGTACGCTATCCTCCGTTTTTTCAAAAGCTCATCTGCTCCGGCTCGTTTTTCTTCACCGCCTGGAACAGGTTCATTTGCGCTTTCTCCGCCTCCAGCCGCTCCTTTGCTTTCCGGTAATAATCCGGGTCGATCTCAAATCCCCAGTATTCCAGGCCCGCCCGGTGACAGGCTATCAAGCTGCTTGCGCTGCCGACGTGGGTGTCCAGAATTTTCATGCCCGGTTTCGCGTATCGGTCAATGATCCATTCATACAGCTTGATCGGCTTTGCCGTCGGGTGAAAACGCTGCTCTTTGCTGGTTCCTTGTGGAGCGGCTTCAAACACTTTTGCGTTGCCCTTGAAACTTGTCCAGGCATATTCCGCCATCGCCATGCTGAAATTTTCGCTGATACTCAGCTTTCGCCATACCAGAAAGCACCGCGTCGGCGGTAAATCGAAGTAATTTCCTCCCCAAATGATTTGATCGCGTGAAACGCGGAAAAGCTCCTGAAAATACTCTTTCCCTGGGGCAACGTCCCACGCAATGATTTTTTTGCCGTATTTTTTCGACCATGTTCCGCCTGTTCTTTCGACGGCTCCCCGGAGTGCGCCCCCCCCGCATATATTTTCGGAAGGTTGTCCCGCCCGCGAATCGGTTCCAGTTTCTTGTATCTGTCGAACCTGTTCCCGAACCGGTTCCACCGTTTTGTATCGGTTGAACCATCCGCCGAACCGCGTACCCCCCCGATTCCTGAGTTGCCGTCACCGTAAGGCGGGTCTACAATTGCCAAATCGAAAAATCCGTCTGGAAAGCGCTTCATCGCTTCCACGCAGTCCATGTTATAAAAGCCCGGTTCCATGGGATACTGTTCTTTCCCGTCTCCCATGGCCTTAATCCTCCGCCAGCAGCCCGCTGAATTTGTGGTTGTCGTAATCATCCAGCGCCGCCGCCGTCGCCCGGCTCTGCTCAATGAGCGCCCTGCGCCGTTCCACCTTTTCCGCCTCGTCGCGCTCAATCCTGTCCAGCTTTTCCAGCCGCGCTTTCATCGTTTCCAACTGCTTTACGATCTGCGCATAAAGCCCCAGCTTTCCTTCCGCCGCCCGCAATACGCCCTTGTCTTTCGCGTTCAGGCAGTCCAGCTTTTCCATGATCCGCAGCTCGTTGATAAGTTCGCTTGCGCTGTAGTTCTTGCCGTCCCGGCCCTGCCGTATCTCCTGCGCGCTCATTTTCCCGGCCTCCTCCCGATTCTTTCAATGCAGAAAACGTCATTCCAGATAGCGCCCCGCTCCCCGCGTTCCATTTCCGCCAGTTGCAGGAAAATCCCCGCGCAGGTGTTCCCAACGTTCGGCCCGTATTCGCTGATAAACATAGGAGAGCAGATAATCGCCTCCGCGTGACGGAACGCCACCGCCACGTTTTCGCAAAACGCCTGAAAGCGGTATCGGCCGAAAAACACCGTGACCCTGTATTTCATGCCCGCGTCCTCCTTTTTTCGGCGCGCGCCAGCCGCTCCGCCTGTTCTCCCAATGTTTCAGGCCGCGCCAGCGCGAACAACGCCGCAATGCCCAGCACAAAAGCGCCAATCAGTTCCATGGTTATTCCTCCCTTAATGCCTGTATTTTCGCCCATTGATCCTTGGAGAACCAATAGCGCTTAATCCTGTCCGCCACTTCGCGCGGCAGTTTTTCCCCGTGCGCTTCTATCCGGTCGTGCGCGTACACCGTTGCGAACACATAGCCCACAAACTCCATGATGGTCGCGTATGTCGAATTACAGCCTATCCCGATCGGTTGCCCGTTGCAGTATAAAAAGTTGCCGTCCGCATCGATCTTGATATGAAGCTCCTTCGCTATGGGCCGGATCGCTTCCAGCGCCCTTTCCGTGTCCGGCGTCCTTTCCTTTGCCATGCTGTTATCCCCCTATTATTTCCCGGCCCATAAAGGGCCGGGATTGTGCGATTATTTCCGATGAATGCAGAAGCCGAACCACAGGCCGCGCGAATTGTACGCGCTGAGGTTGTACGCGTTGCCGTTCGCGTAGACCGTGGCGAAGAAGTTCACGCTGCGCGGGAGGACCGAACGAAGGAAAGTACTCACCGCGGAGGTGTGATCCGGTTGGAACCTCCGCCGCGCTTTCGCGTCTTTCAGCAGTTCCGTGTATTCCGGCCCCATGGTTTCGTATCGGTCGCCGCCGAACACTTCCCGGAAAGACGGAGGCCATACCAAATCCGGTGTTGCTTCATTGTGAATGATTTTGCCATCTGTGCCCCGGCTCTCCGTGTACTTTGTCACCAGCGCTATGTGGTCGAAAACGTTGGTGTAAAGCTCCGCAATCAGTGAAATGATCCTGCAAACGTAGCCCTCGCGCATATCGCTGTGCGCCCAGCCGCCAATGGCCCCAGTGCCGCTCATCCAGCCATCTTCCCATTCCGTCGCCCAGCGGCAATTCATGGGCCAAAATGAACGCGTGTTGAATTTGGTCAGCAGCGTCACGTCGGCGCGGCCCGTGCCGTCCGCCAGTTCGTCCGCTTCCCGGCCCGCAATCAGCAGCCCCAGGTCACCCTCCGGCCCCAGGTTGAAGGGCAGTTCATCCCCGATTTTGTGGTTTTCCCAAAACCTGCCCGCGTCCAGCGCCTCCAGCTCCTTGTCCAAAATGGCCCTTGCTTCCTTGATCTCCATGGTTGTTATCCTCCTTCTTTTTTATCCCCATTGCGCAGCCATCGCTTTTGCGATGCCTGGAAAGGTCTTGCTCCGCGTTTTCGGGTCGCGTTCTTTCCGGCCCTGAAACCGCCTGTAGTTCCCGTGTGCGTCCTTGCACCCGCCGTTTACATACGGTTCATGATGTTCCATGATCTCCGTCGGCATAAGAGGCGGAAGCCCCTTTAACCATAAGCAAGTCCGTTTGCTGTATGGATGCCCGAACTCATACGGCTGTATTGCTTGCGTATATGGCGGAAGCCCGACAATTTTCATCGGCGTAGGATTTTCAATGGCGATTCGTTCGCAATCCGCTTCAAAAAAACGCATGAAGAAAGTCCTTGCCTCCATGGCCTTTTGAAACCTCTCCTCCTGCAATACCCCCCCCACTCGCATTCTGACGGCCCCGGCGTTTGTCATGTAGGTGCAAGGCGGATGCGCTATGATTAAATCCCATCGGATTTTCAGCAGCTCAAGCGCGTCCGCCTTGATGTGCCATTCAGGATGCCCTCCGGAACACTCTTGTAAGTCGCAGCTATACGCCTCATGTCCTCTTTCCCGGAACGCCGTACAAACGGCTTGGCTTTCTTCACAGGCGACCAGTACCCGCATTGTGCCTATTCCTCCAGCATGTTCACCACACCGTAAGTGTGGTTTTTGGGGTTGCATTCCCGATAGCTGCAATACTGCGTGATCTCCGGCTTTTTCCCTCCCTTGATGTAGATGCAATTTTCCATGCTATTGTGCTTCTGCGCCGTTTTTGCCTCGTTCAGCATCTTTTCAAGTTCTTCCAGGGTGATGCGCAGCCCATTCTTTGTATATTCCATGGTTGTTATCCTCCTTGTATTTTTCAATCCTTCCGTGCTACAATGTGCCTGAAAGGAGTTGTTGATAATGAATCTTGATCTCCTGCCCTTTTCCGATGCGGAAGAAAAAATCATCCGCTCTTATGCCCGAAAGAAACATATTGTTTACATACCAGATGATCCGACACAGGATAAATTTCTTGATTTGGGCTTTCTGGAAAGGGATTTCTCAGAACCTCCAGCGGCCCATTTCAGCCCCGCCCAGCGCTTTCTAAGGCCGACCGTTATCTGCTTCCGTTATGTGGATGAAAGAAAACGTCAAAGAAAGGAGCACTGTCTTGTCACGCGCCGCTTTTGGATTTCCACCGCGATTCCGGTTATCGCCCTTGTCCTTTCAATATTATCCATAGCTTTAGACATATACCAGCAGCTTGTACGATGACCACCGCCACCCAAAGCGCATCCGGAAGCCACCAGAACCTGTCGTAAAACGGTTTCTTTTCCCGCCGCGCGCGGGATTTTTCTTTATCCATGGTTCC
>JAFXMP010000325.1 GCA_017530275.1 Clostridia bacterium
AGCGCTGCATGGGCTGGTAGCTGCCCTCACGGTACATTTCAGCCACGGTGTCGGCGCGCATACCGAAGATGTAGATATTGTCCAGGCCCACCTGGTCGTGGATTTCCACGTTCGCGCCGTCCATGGTGCCGATGGTCACAGCGCCGTTCATCATGAACTTCATGTTGCCTGTGCCGCTGGCTTCCTTACCGGCTGTAGACAGCTGTTCGGACAGGTCGGCGGCGGGGATCAGGCGCTCAGCGGCGGATACGCAGTAGTTCTCCAGGAACACGACCTTCAAATACTTCTGGGCGCGGGGACTCTTATCGATCAGCTTACTGATAGCGATGATCAGGCGGATGATCTGCTTGGCCATGTAATATCCGGGGCTCGCTTTCGCGCCGAATACGAACACGCGGGGGGTCATGGTAAAGTTGGGATCGTCCATCACGCGGTTGTACAGCACCAGGATATGCAGGGCGTTGAGCAGCTGCCGCTTATATTCATGCAAGCGCTTAGCCTGTACGTCAAACATGAAATCCGGGTCCAAGAGGCATTTCTGCTGCCGGTTCAGGAACTTGTTGAACAGCACCTTATTTTCCCGCTTCACTTTGGCAAATTCGGCCTGGAAAGCGGCGTCCTCCCGGAAGGGCAGCAGATCGCGCAGGCGCTCCGGCTCCCGCACCCAGGCGTCGCCGATAGCGGAATTGATCAGGTTCAGCAGCCCGTCGTTGCAGCTCATGAGCCAGCGGCGATGGGTGATGCCGTTGGTGATGGCGGAGAACTTCTTGGGCGTGAATTCATAGTAATCCCGGAAAGTATCTTCCTTCAAAATCTCGCCGTGGAGCTGGCTCACGCCGTTGACAGAATAGCTCATGGCCACACACAGGTTCGCCATATGCACCTGTCCGTAGGCGGTGATGGCCATCTTGGCAATGCGGGGATCGGTACCGCTGCCGAAATGATCGGCCAGGCGGCGGCATACCCGCTCGTTGATTTCCTTGATGATCATGTAGATGCGGGGCAGAAGGTTGCGCATCATGTCCTCGGGCCACTTTTCCAGGGCCTCGCTCATGACGGTATGGTTGGTATAGGCCACGGTGCGCTGGGTGATCCAGGTGGCTTCATCCCAGCCCAAGCCTTCTTCGTCAATCAGGATGCGCATGAGCTCGGGGATCGCCAGGCCGGGATGGGTATCGTTGACGTGAATGGTGATCTTTTCCGGCAGCAGGCGGAAGTTCTTGCCGAAGCGGCGCTTGAAATCCTTGATGGCGTACTGGAGGGTGGCGCTGGTAAAGAAGTAATGCTGCTTGAGGCGCAGTTCCTTGCCCTCGTAATGCTTATCCTCGGGATAGAGTACTTTGCTGATCACAGCGGCCAGTTCCTGCTCCTGCAGAGCCTTGGTATAATTGCCGCTGTTGAAGGAGTTAAGGTCCATGGATTTACTGGACCGGGCGCGCCATGTGCGCAGGGTGTTGACCGTTTCGCAGTCGTAGCCCGCTACCGGCATATCGTAGGGCACGGCTTCCACGGTGTAATAGTCCTTGAGGGCATACACCACGCGGCCGTCCACCATGTCTTCTTCCACTTTGCCGCCGTAGCGCACTTCGCACACGTCTTCCATGGCGGCCACTTCCCATACGTTGCCGTTTTCCAGCCAGTTATCCGGCACTTCCACCTGCTGGCCGTCCATGATCTTCTGGCGGAACAGGCCGTATTCATAGCGGATGGTGCAGCCCATGGCGGGCAGGGACAGGGAAGAAAGGCTGTCCAGGAAGCATGCGGCCAGTCGGCCCAAACCGCCGTTGCCCAGGCCGGGTTCCGGTTCTTCCTGAATGATTTCACGCCAGTCCAGGCCCAGCTCCTCCAGGGCCTGACGGTAATTATCCCGGGAGCAGAGGTTCAGCACGTTGCAGTGCAGGCTGCGGCCCGTCAAAAACTCCACGGAAAGATAATACAGGCGCTTGCCGGTATAGTGCTTATCCTTTTCCCGGTAAGCCATCCATTTCTGCATGATCTGGTCCCGCACGGTGGACGCCAGGGCGTGATAAATCTGCTGCGTGGTGGCGTCGGCCAAAGTGCGGCCGTTGTAGCGCTGCAATTTGCCCAAAATGGATTGTTTGATGGATTCTTTATCAAACTGCGTAGTAGGCATCGATGTTTTCCCATCCTTCCTCAATTCGGTGTCCGGTAAAGCGAACGGTTTATTATATCACGGTCTTTGCCAATCGCCAATAGCAAAATTGGGATAGATTGAGAAAACCTTCCCTTTTTCGCCCCAAAATAGAAGAAAATGCCGGGCAAAACACAATTTGTCCCGGCAATTCACTAAAATGATGATTTTTTGATCTTGATTATCTATTCCAAGTCATCCGCCTTTTATCCTATCAACCGAATCCTCGAAAGCTCTTTAACTCCACGACAAGTTCAACTGCCGTTTATTCCGCACACAATCAGCCAGATACAGGTTGATCAGCGTTTGGTACGGGATCCCGCTGGAGGCGGCCTGCTGCTTGAAATACGCGATGGTATCCGCATCCAAATTGATGGCGACCTGGTTTTTCAGCTTCTTCGCTCAAGGATTGGGCCGGGCGCTCCTGCCTAAGATGACGCCAGATTTCAATTATTTTTTCTGCCGCAGCCATGGCAGCCGTCACAACCGCAGCCGCACCCGCAGCCGCCGGCTTTCCTCCGGCGCATCCGACGAATGCCCAGCACAACCGCTCCGGCCACCGCCAGCATAATCAAAATGTCCCAAATATTCATGACGGTTCTCCCTTATCCCAAGCCCAGAGCCAGCCCAATGAGCCGCACGGCCAGGGCAAACACCCAGGCCACTGCGCACTGCCACAGCGCCACATACAGGGCCCAGCGCCTGCCCATTTCCCGCCGGATGGCGGCGATAGCCGCCACGCAGGGGGTATACAGCAGGCTGAACACCAGCATGCTGCTGGCGGCCAGCGCGCCGATGGCCTCCACGCCGCCGGGGAACAGCATTTCCATAATGGAAACTACGCTCTCCTTGGCCATGAAGCCGCTGATCAGGGAGGTGACGATGCGCCAGTCCCCCAGACCCACGGGCCTGAACAGGGGCGCGAGCACGCCGGCCACGGCAGCCAATATGCTGTCGTGGGAATCTGCGACCAGATTGAAGCGGAAATCAAATTTCTGGAGGAACCATACAATTATCGTCGCCACCAGAATGACGGAGAAGGCCCGATGCAGGAAATCCTTGGCTTTTTCCCATAAAAGCATCATCACGTTCCGGGGGCTGGGGAAGCGGTAGTTGGGCAGCTCCATCACAAAAGGCACGGCCTCGCCCCTAAACAGGGTGCTCTTGAACAGGTACGCCGCCAGCACGCCGGTGACGATGCCCAGCAGGTACAGGCCGGTTATGATCAGCCAGCTCACATCCGGGAAAAAGGCGCTGACGAAAAAGCCGTAAATAGGCAGCTTGGCCGTGCAGGACATGAAGGGCGTGAGCAGGATGGTCATACGCCGGTCGCGGTCGCTGGGCAGGGTGCGGGTGGACATGACGGCGGGCACCGTGCACCCAAAGCCGATCAGCATGGGCACGATGCTGCGCCCCGATAGGCCGATATGCCGCAGCAGCTTATCCATCACGAAGGCCACTCGGGCGATATACCCGCTGTCCTCCAGCATGGACAGGAAGAAGAACAGGGTGACGATGATGGGCAGGAAGCTGATCACCGTGCCCACGCCCTCGAATATCCCGTCCTTCACCAGGCTTTGAATGGCGGGGTTCACATTCGCCGCTTCCATGCCCTGTTCGGCCATCCCTTTCAGGGCGTCGATGCCCTGTTCCAGCAAGTCCTGGAAGAAGGGGCCGATCAGGAAGAATGTAAGAAAGAAAACACATGCCATAATACCCACGAACATGGGAATGGCGGTCCATTTGCCAGTAAGCACCTCGTCGATCTTCCGGCTGCGCACGTGTTCCTTGCTTTCATGGGGCTTGATCACGCAGGTGGAGCATACCCGCCGGATAAAATCGAAGCGCATGTCCGCCATGGCGGCGCTTCGGTCCAGCCCCCGTTCCTTTTCCATCTGGAACACGATGTGCTCTAACATTTCCTTTTCATTCTGGTCCAGCTTGAGCTTATCCAGGATCAGATGATCGTCCTCGATCAGCTTGCCCGCCGCAAAGCGCAGGGGCAGCCCGGCTTCCCTGGCATGATCCTCGATCAGATGGCTCACGGCGTGCAGGGCCCGGTGCACCGCTCCGCCGTGATCGTCGGCACCGCAGTAATCCTGATCCACGGGCCGCTCCTGGTACTTGGCGATGTGCACCGCGTGGCGCACCAGCTCGTCCACGCCCTCGTTCTTGGCGGCGGCAATGGGCACGACGGGCACGCCTAACATTTCTTCCATAGCGTTCACGTCCACCGTGCCGCCGTTGCCCCGCAGCTCGTCCATCATGTTCAGGGCCACCACCATGGGAATATTCATTTCCAGCAGCTGCATGGTCAGATACAGGTTGCGTTCAATATTGGTGGCGTCCACGATGTTGATGATGGCCCGGGGCTTTTGGTCCAGCACGAAATCCCGGGAAACCAGCTCTTCGCTTGAATAAGGGGACATCGAATAGATGCCCGGCAGGTCGGTGATGCGGGTATCGCTGTGACCGCGGATCACGCCGTCCTTGCGATCCACCGTCACGCCGGGGAAATTGCCCACATGCTGGTTGGAGCCGGTGAGCTGGTTGAACAGGGTGGTTTTGCCGCTGTTCTGGTTGCCTACCAGGGCGAAGGTAAGCGTTGTGCCCTCCGGCAGGGGATCGCCGCTGCCCTTGGGGTGATATTTGCCTTCCTCGCCCAAGCCGGGGTGCTCGGTGCGCTTCCTGTGCTCTTTCTTCTTTGGCGCCTCGGTGGCTGCTTCCGTTAAAGTAATGCCGATCTTTTCCGCGTCGGCCAGCCGCAGCGTCAGTTCATAGCCGTGAATGCGCAGCTCCATGGGGTCGCCCATGGGCGCGAATTTGATTAACGTGACCTCCGCGCCGGGGATCACGCCCATATCTAAAAAATGCTGGCGCAGCGCGCCTTCGCCGCCTACCGTTACAATCCGTGCGGATTGTCCAGACTTCAATTCACACAGCTTCATCCGTATCCCTCCTTGCCCCTCATTAGAATATGCTAACCGGGCTATGTAGTGTTTCCTGCGAATCCCCCAAACCATAATAAAAACAACAGTTAGATCCCGATTCATGGTATAATAAGTGCAGGGAAATCCAGGGAATCGCGTTAAAAACCTTGCACTTACGGGAGGGCTCGGAATGTACAAACGGCATA
>JAFXMP010000326.1 GCA_017530275.1 Clostridia bacterium
GACATGCCCATGGGAATGCAGACCATGATTTCCGAAGGCCAGGGCGGCATTTCCGGCGGGCAGAAGCAAAGGCTGATGATCGCCCGGGCCATCGCGCCCAAGCCCAATATCCTGATCTTTGACGAAGCCACCAGCGCCCTGGACAACAAGACGCAGAAACAGGTATCGGAAGCGCTGGATAAGCTGAAATGCACCCGCATCGTGATCGCCCACCGGCTCTCCACCATCCGCAACTGCGACCGCATCCTGGTGATGGACCAAGGCGAAATCATCGAGGAAGGAACTTACGAAGCGCTGATTGAAAAGAACGGTTATTTTGCCGAACTGGTAGCCCGGCAGCGGCTGGATGCGGCGGGAAATAAAAGAGAAAGGAATGAAAACCCATGATCCGTCTTTCCAACACCCTGAAGCGTTTGATGAAAGTCGGCGCGATCCTCTTCGGTCTGGCCTTTATCATTGCCGGCGTGATCGGCATTCGTCAGGACGATACCTTTTTGCCGACCAAGGGCGTGATCCGGTCCATGGAGCGTACTTATGAGGCGACGGATTCAAATGATACCGACACCTGGGAGGTCATGGTTGCGTATACGGTCGAAGGCAAGGACTATATTTCCGACCTGGGCCAGAAAAAAGACGATTTCATCGTAGGCAAGGAGATCGACATCCTCTATAACCCGGATAACCCCGAGGGGATCGTCTTGCCGGGTAAGACGATCTGGTTCATCTTCATGATCGCAGGCGCGGCTGTCGCTGTCATAGCGTCGGTTTTGCTGGTCAGGGATTTACGCAATCGATAATGTAACAATAGGATAGGAGGCTTACAGATGGGTATTTTCAGCGGACTTTTCGGCAAGAAAGATAACGGCAGTGACAATTCGGACAAATCCGGCGATTCCTACGCGCCGTCTGTCAAAGGCGAGCTGCGTCAGCTGTATTTTCTGACCGACACCGGCACGGCGAAGGTCGGACATCGGCTGGAGGACAAAAACAGAAAGGTGCTCTATGAAGCGAAGGTCACCAAGTTTTCCCTCATCGGAGCCACCGGCATGGATTTCATCGACCATGAGAAGGGCACGACCACGCCTCATCAGGTGGGGCATGAGATCAACACGGAATACAATTCCATCCTGATCGACAATCATTCCGGCTTCAAGTTCGATGGCGAAGATATCTGGAAGCACCTCAAACGAAACGGGGTCGTCATCGAATCGAGCTTCATGTCTGGCAAGCCACTCTGGCCGCAATACCGGGTTTTGCGGGACGGCGAGGAGATCGCCCTTCTTGAGTCCAGCGGTGTGCACGTCCACGAGGAGGACGCTGCACAGGATGGTAAACTGGCGAAGATGATCCCCGCTCGGGGCTATTTTCGCATTCGGACGCAGGAAAAGAACCTCGATCTGCTGTTTGTCGTTGCCATGGCCTTTGCCAGGACCAGCGCCCTTGACGGCGAGGGCGGCAGCTTCGGTCTGCTGTTCGGCAAAAAGTAAGAGAAAAGAGTGAATACAATGGAGTTTTCGTTTCTCTATGCGATTCCCCGCACGGCAGTATTGGACAGCTTCTTCCTGGCTGTAACGAATATCGCCGGCTCCTATGGGCAGCTGTGGGTGATCGTCGCCGCGGTGCTGCTGATTTTTAAATCGACAAGAAAAGCGGGCGTGGCTGTACTTTTGGCCTACGTTATGGTATTCTTAGTGGGACAGTATGGGCTGAAGAACCTGATTTCACGGCCTCGACCCTGTCAGATCGACCTGGATTTTACGTTGTTGGTTTCGCGCCCATCCAGTTCGTCCTTCCCATCGACCCATTCCGCATGGGCCTTCGGCGCTGCCACGGCCCTCTTCATGCGGCATAAGAAATTGGGCGTCGCCGCTTTCATTGCCGCCGCGCTGATCGCTTTCAGCCGCCTGTATCTGTTTCTGCATTTTCCTACGGATGTTCTGGCCGGCATCGCGTTGGGTATCGCGCTGGGCGTGCTGGCGAATTGGATCACCGGGCTTATCTGGAAAATGGCGGGGATAAACGACAAAGCTGCTCCAGTCGCCTGACGCGCTGCGGTTTCACGGATAAACGAATTTGGATTCTAAAAATACGTCACAAAAAAGAGAAATGGAGGATCTGACCTATGAAAAAGTGGATGACGCTGTTCCTTGCAATGCTGATGATGACTGGTATGCTTACGGTCTTCGCAGAGGAAGAAATGATCTATTCGGACGACGCTTCCGGTTTTGTGCTTCTAAGCGATGCGGTGCCCGACGCGATCCTGGAAATCCGCTATTATTCCACCTACAACTTCATTGGGGACCGCATCGACGGCTATGAGGAGCCCGTCGCGCTGCTGACAAGGGAAGCGGCGGCAGCGCTGAAGGAAGTCAGCGACGAGCTGGTCGCCAAGGGCTATCGGCTGAAAATCTACGATGCCTACCGGCCTCAGATGGCGGTGTCCCATTTCATGCGCTGGGCCCTGGATTTTGAGGATACGCGCATGAAGGAATACTTCTATCCCGAGCTGGAAAAGGATGTGCTGTTCCCCCTGGGCTACATTGCCGAGCAGTCCGGCCACAGCCGGGGCAGCACAGTGGACCTTACGCTGTTTGACATGACCACGGAAAAGGAAGTGGACATGGGCGGCACCTTCGACTACTTCGGCGAGCTGAGCCATCCGGATTATACGGGCATCACCGAGGAACAGTATCAAAACCGTATGATCCTGCGGGAAGCTATGCTGGCCCACGGCTTCAAGCCGCTGGCGGAAGAATGGTGGCACTTTACATTGGAAAACGAGCCGTATCCCAACACCTATTTCACTTTCCCGGTGAGCAGAGATTCCCTACAGTCAAATGCGAATGCGATGCCAGGCATTGCCAATCCATGGACGGATATGACCAAAGAGGGGCTTGAACAGGTATCCGGCGTCGCGCTGAACGTGCCGGAGGACGCGGAAGACGTGGTATTTCGCTGGCTGGACAGCGAAAACCTCGCGGAAATACAATTCATGCTGGACGGCGATGAATACTGCTTCCGCGTCAAGCCCGCCGTGTTGGAGGCGGGCCGGCTGGAAAACATTTCCGGGATCTATTATGGCTGGGAGAATGAGCGGAATATCACCATCGGCCACTGTGATGGAACCATCGGCCAGTATCAGACGGGCAGCGAAGAATGGATGGAGCTGTGTCAATGGTATGATCTCGCTCCGGGCCTCATGTATTCCATTTCCGTATATACCACCAAGGGCCTGGACGGGCTGGATCTGACCGCCGTCGCGGAAATGGTATATATCCCCATGCAGGGCGACGCGGAACCGACATCCGAAGAAAACGTCTTATACGCCGCCGTTCAACGGGAAGAGGATTCTCCCGCCTGGGTGGCTGCGCTTCCGCAGGCCCAGGACGCGGAGCAGCTTTTCGTGGTCGCCGCCATGGGCATGTACAAAACCACGGCCTATATCACCATGCACCAGAAGGATGAAAACGGCGTCTGGAAGCAGATCCTTTCCACGCCCGGCTTCGTAGGCCGGAACGGGCTGGTTCTTGACGCGGATCGCGCGGAGGGCTGCGGCCAGACGCCCGTCGGCGTCTATCACTTCAACAAAGCTTTTGGCATTGCCGCCGATCCCGGATGCGCGATTCCGTATATCCAGGTGGACGACAATACCTACTGGTCCGGCGACCCGGACCGGCATTACAACGAGATGGTGGATATCCGGGACGTGCCGGACCTGGTGCTGGACGATAGCGAGCACATTGTCGATTACGAATACCAGTATCAGTACTGCCTCAACATCAGCTTCAACGAGGACGGCACGCCCGGGCGCGGCTCCGCCATTTTCCTCCATTGCTTTGGCCCGCAGAAGCCCTATACCGGCGGCTGCGTGGCGATCCCCGAATACATCATGAAGCAGGTAATGCAGAACGTAAGCGAGGATTGCGTGGTGGTGATCGACACGCTGGAGAACCTGGGCGGCAGCTTCTGAATGGCTGAATGCAGGCGAAGAGAAAATGAAGAAAACGATGGTAAGACGCAGGATATCCCTGTCGATCCACTTGATCATTGTCATTATCGTGGCGTATGTCTGGATTTCAGAAGCGCGCGTGTCAGGATGGATGATGCGGGATCGGTATGGGTTGTCTTCGCTGCGCACTTTTACAACCCTTTCCAATCTGTTTCAAGGTCTGGCGTCTGCACTATATGTTTTTTCCATTATGCGCAGCGTGATCCTAAACCGGGAAAGCGTGCCCCGCGCCGTGCGAGTCATCAAATATGCTGCCGCCGTATCCGTGACGGTGACGTTCCTGACGGTGGTGCTTTACATTGGCCCCAGCCGGCACGATATGGCGGACGCGCTGTTTTGCGGCAACAACCGCTATTTCCACTTTTTGATCCCGCTTCTCGCGATTACGGATCAGGTCGTTTTTGACCGCGAGGGCAGCCTGAAATGGACTGATTCGCTGATGGCGGCTGCGCCCACGGTGATGTACGGCATCTTTTACTGGGTCAATATCGCCGTCAACGGGGCGGGTGAAGAGCCATATTCAAATGACTGGTACGGTTTCCTGAATTTCGGGTACGTCTTCGCGCCTATCATCTATGGCGTGTTCGTCCTGATCGCCTGGGGCATCGCACTGCTTTTCCGCCTTCCCCGGCGGCATTGTCCTGCTGATTTGAGATAATCACGCATGGAAGCACCAGTGAAAGGAGAAAGATGAAGATGAAAAATGTCTGGAAAGCTCTGATTGCGATACTGGTTCTGTTGTCTCTATTCTCCATGGCGAGCGCGGAAACATCAGTCTTAGTGCCTGCAGAGCAGAGCGAAGCCAAGAGAATCCTTGTCATTGAGACGACAGATATTCATGGCTAGAAACCTTCCAGTATCGTCTTGCGTATATTGCGCATCTGATCCATGAAGCGCGTGCTTCGGGAGAATATGATGACGTCCTTCTTCTGGATGGCGGAGACCTGTACCAGGGTACGCCAGTTTCCAATCTGACCGGAGGCGCGGCCATCCGTGCCGCGCTGGATGTGATGGACTATGACGCCATCGCATTGGGCAATCACGAGTTTGACTGGGAAGTCACAGAGTTCGCGGCCGATCTGGACGGCACCATCGCACCCTATGTTCTGGGTGATTATTTCGGCGATGAAAAAACGCCCATTCTGGCCTCCAATCTCTATGATGCCGCCACAGGCGAGCGTGTGCCGTTCACGCAGGATTATGTCATCGTGGAAAAAGCCGGGCTGAGGATCGCGGTCGTCGGGTATATTCCGGATTACAGAAAATCCATAATGTTTGAGAAAATCGCGCCGTATATCATCGACCCCGATATGGATATCCGCTTATGTGGTGGGTTACTTCAGAGAGACGGACAACGCGACCTTTGTGATCGGGAATATCTTTAACGCGCTGGGACGGGCAGGCACGCCCATGTTCATGATGCTGACCTGCGCATTGCTGCTGGATGAAAAGAGAGAAAAGCCAACGCGCGTCTTTTATCGGAAAAATCTGCTGTCCATCTGCTTGCTGCTGTTGTTCTGGCTTTTCTTTTATGCCGCCTGGCGCGCTGTGCTCATGCCGCTGATCCAGGGGAAATCCATCGATATGCAGCTCTTCTTGGATTATCTTCTCAAGCTGAAGGGGCGCTGGCCGCATCTTTGGTATCTGTTCATGCTGGTCGGCGCATATATCGTGCTCCCGGTACTGCGGCTGTTTGTCAGGAAGGAAAACAAGGATTAATGTTCTGGGGCTGATCGTTCTCAGCATCATCGTGCAGTTTGGCGTGCAGACGGCGGGGGTCTTTACGCGCGGCATGAAATTTACGGTCGGTGATTTCGTCACAAAATTCCACATGGAATACATCACGGGTTATGTGCCTTATCTGCTCATCGGCTGGTATCTGACGGCGTTCCCTCCGCAGGGGAAAATGCGGATCGCGCTGATTGCGGTGGGCCTGGCAGCGTTTGCCTGCATCGTTTTGACCGTACAATTCTTCATCCATGATATTCCCGACATCCGGGACTATATGGTGGAAATGAACACCCTGCCTGCCATGGTTTACGGCATGGGCATGTTCACACTGATCAGTGCCTGCTGCGGGGAGAGAGAAACAAAATCCGGGATAACGAAAATGCTGTCCCAGCAATCCTTCGGCACCTACATTACGCATGTGTTTTTGCTCGATATCCTGATCAGCTTCCTTCTCCCATACACTGTATTCCAGGAACGGTATCCGCTCCTTTACACCCTGGTCGTGTTCATCCTGGCGTTTGGCTTGTCGCTTCTGCTGACGCTGGGGCTTTCTA
>JAFXMP010000327.1 GCA_017530275.1 Clostridia bacterium
ATGGTGTTCGGCCCGGTGGTGGCCATTGCCGCCGCAGCCGTATCCGATACCTTAGGGTGCCTCCTGTTCCCCACGGGGGTCTACTTTTTCCCTTTCATCTTTATTGAAATCGCCGGTTCCCTGATTTTCGCCCTGTTCTTTTACCGCACAGAGGTTACGGCTCTGCGGGTGACCCTGTCCCGCTTCTGCATTGATTTTTTTGTGAATATCGTGCTGAACACGCCGGTCATGTGGCTGTATTATCAAATGGTGCTGGGCAAAAACTATGTACTCTTTGACGCCCTCCGCATCGTGAAGAATCTGGTCATGTTCCCCATTGAATCCGTATTGCTCGTGGTGTTCCTGCGCGTGGTGATCCCGCCTACCCAAAAGTTAGGCTATATGTACAGCGGCATCGAGCAGCTAAGGTTCACGAAAAAGAATATCATTTTCCTGGCCGTTATGGCTGTGGTGGGCGTAGCGGCGGTGGCGCTGTATGTGGCACTTAAGTGACGGAAAGGTATAGATTCAGAGTTGAGAGTTGAGAGTTGAGATAAGATAGTCTGTTCGCTTTGGGGACTGAAATATTTCAGCATAATAAATCTCAACTCTCAACTCTCCACTCTTAACTCTTCATCAATCCACCCAATTCAACACAAGAGAAAGCGGATTTTTATGACAGAAAACCAAAGAGCCATCTTGAACGGCCTGAACGCATTATACCCCGACGCCGGGCCGGAACTGCATTTTTCCAATCCCTTTGAAACACTGGTGGCCACCATTTTAGCCGCCCAGTGCACCGACGCCCGGGTGAACCAGGTCACCCCAGCCCTGTTCCGGGATTATCCCGACCCAGCGGCGATGGCGCAGGCCACGCCGGAGGAGATTTTTCCTTATGTGAAGTCCTGCGGGTTCAAGTCCAAGGCGGTGAACATCGTAAACGCCAGCCGGATGATCGTGGAAAAGTACGGCGGCACGGTACCCTCTACCCTGGACGAGCTGACGGCACTTCCCGGCGTAGGCCGGAAAACCGCCAACGTGGTGCTGGCCTTTTCCTTCGGCGTGCCTGCTATCCCGGTGGACACCCACGTGTTCCGGGTTGCGAACCGCTTGGGGCTTTCAGACGCCCTGAGCGTGGAGGAAACAGAACGTCAGCTCATGGATTTGATTCCCAGGGAGGATTGGAGCCAGGCGCACCATTGGATGATCTACCACGGACGGCGGGTGTGCCACAGCCAAAAACCAGAATGCGAAGCCTGTACCCTGCGGGAGTGGTGCAAAGCCGCCCACGCGGAACAGATGATCAATCCCAAGGCGGAAGCGAAGAAACGCGCCCAGGCAAGAAAAAACAAAGGATAATAGGAAACGCCGATGAAAGGCATTGACCAAAAAGGGGGCTGTTGCAGATGCAGCAGCCCCCTTGCGTTTTTAAATTTGTTTTATTGGAGCGCCGCGATCACAGCGTCCCCAAATTGGGCGCAGGAAGCACCTTCCTTAGTACCGGTGATGGGAGAAACCTGATTGGCGGTTTCGATGGCGGCGGCCAATTTCGCCGCCTTGTCCGGCATGCCGATGTGCTGGAGCAGCATCACGGCGGCGCGGAGGATGCTTTCCGGGTTGGCGTAATCGCCCATGCCCCGGGCGATCATGCGGGGAGCGGAACCGTGGATGGCCTCGAACATGGCGCAATTGTCGCCAATGTTGGCGCTGCCCGCGGTGCCCACGCCGCCCTGGATCTGGGCTGCCTCGTCGGTGATGATATCGCCGTACAGGTTGGGCATCACGAACACCTGCAAGGTACTGCGCATGTTGGTTTTCAGCAGGTTAGCACTCATGATGTCGATGAAGTATTCGTCGGCCTGGATTTCGGGGTATTCGGCGGCGATTTCCCGGCAGAGGATGGAGAACATGCCGTCGGTCTTTTTCATGATGTTGGATTTGGTCACGATGGCCACGTGGGTTTTGCCGTTCTTGCGGGCAAACTCAAAGGCGGCCCGGGCGATGCGGCGGGTGCCCGCCACAGTGGTAACTTTGAAATCCATGGTCAGCAATCCAGGAATTTCGATGCCCTTGCTGCCCAGGGTGTATTCACCCTCGGTGTTTTCCCGGAAGAACATCCAGTCGATGCCCTCCTCGGGCACGCACACGGGGCGCACGTTGGCGTACAGGTCCAATTCCCGGCGCAGGGCCACGTTGGCGCTTTCCAACTGCTCGCCGCCTGAGGGGGTGGTGGTGGGGCCCTTCAAAAGCACGTCGCAGGCTTTGATTTCAGCCAGCACGTCGTCCGGCACGGCCTTGCCCACAGCCAAACGGTTTTCGATGGTCAGGCCCTCGATGGTGCGCAGCTCGATGGTCCCAGCCTTGATTTCGTCCGACAAAACGGCTTCCAGCGCCCGCTGGGCCTGGGCGGTGATGATGGGGCCGATGCCGTCGCCGCCCACCACGCCGATGACGGTCTTGGTTTTCTTTTCCGGCGTTTCCACCTGGTTCATTTTTTCCGCCCGGGCCACCTGGGACAGGAGCAGTTCGCGGTAATGGGCTACCGCCTGATCGATATATTCCTGCTGGTTCATACGCTTGCCTCCTTGGTGTAGTTGAGCAGACCGCCCGCTTTCAAAATAGCGATCTGCCGTTCGGTGAGGGGATAGGAAAGGCGGACGGTTTTTCCGCTGCCTGTTTTCGCAATCACATGTCCAGCGGCGATCTGACTGTGAATATTTTCAAGGGTCAGGGTATCGCCCTGGCTCAACGCGGCGTAATCGGCGGAATCGTCGAAAGTCAGGGGCAGGATGCCCGCGTTGATCAGGTTTGCCGCGTGGATTCGGGCAAAGGATTGGGCGATCACCAGCCGCACACCCAAATACAGGGGCACCAGGGCGGCGTGCTCTCGGGAGGAACCCTGGCCGTAATTGGCCCCGCCTACCACGCAGCTGCGGCCTAAAGATTTGGCTCGTTCCGGGAAAGCTTCGTCGCAGACGCCGAAACAGAATTCGCTCATCTTGGGAATGTTGCTGCGGAAGGGCAGCACCTTGGCACCGGCGGGCATGATATGGTCGGTGGTGATGTTGTCGCCCACCTTGAGAGAAACAGGCAGGGTCATTGAATCGGGCAGCGGTTCGCCCTTGGGGAAGGGCTTGATGTTGGGTCCGCGCTCCACGGAGAGCGCTTCCGCTTCCTCCGCCGGGGCGGGGGCGATCACGCCGCTGTCGTCCGCCTTGAAGGTTTTGGGCAGGCTTACTTCGGGATAAGCGCCCAGGGTGCGGGGATCGGTAATGCGCCCCGTCAGCGCCGCAGCAGCAGCGGTTTCAGGAGACGCCAGATATACCTGACCGTCCTTGGTACCGCTACGGCCCTCGAAATTGCGGTTGAAGGTGCGCACGCTCACGCCGCCGGACACAGGAGAGAAGCCCATGCCGATGCAGGGACCGCAGGCACATTCTAAGATGCGGGCTCCGGCGGCAATCAAATCGCTCAAAGCGCCGCAGTCGGCCAGCATGGAAAGCACCTGTCGGGTGCCGGGAGAAATGGACAGGCTGACGGAATCGGCAATGCGCTTGCCCTTCAAAATGGCGGCCACCCGCAGCATATCCCGCAGGGAACTGTTGGTACAGCTGCCGATGCATACCTGAGAAACGGCGATATCGCCCTTGTCCGCAGCGGGGGCCACGTTGTCCGGCGAATGGGGGCAGGCCACCAGGGGCTGGAGGGAAGAAAGGTCGATATCGATCACTTTATCGTATACGGCGTCCGGGTCGCTTTCCAGGGGCGTGAAATCTTCCTCCCGGCCCTGGGCCTTGAGGAACGCCCGGGTCACTTCATCGGAGGGGAAGATGGAGGTGGTAGCGCCTAATTCCGCGCCCATGTTGGTGATGGTGGCGCGCTCCGGCACGGACAGGGTTTTCGCGCCTTCCCCGCCCCATTCGACAATGGCGCCCACGCCGCCCTTGACGGAAAGAATGCGCAAAATTTCCAAGCTCACGTCCTTGGCGGTGACCCAGGGCGACAGCTTGCCGGTCAGATTCACCTTGTACATTTTGGGCATGGTGATATAGTACGCGCCGCCGCCCATGGCCACGGCCACGTCCATGCCGCCCGCGCCCATAGCCAGCATGCCAAGTCCCCCGGCGGTGGGGGTGTGGCTGTCGGAGCCGATCAGGGTCTTGCCCGGTTTGCCGAAGCGTTCCAGATGCACCTGATGGCAGATGCCGTTGCCGGGGCGGGAATAGTATACCCCATACTTCCGGGCCACGGACTGGATATACCGGTGATCATCGGCGTTTTCAAAGCCGCACTGGAGGGTGTTATGGTCGATGTAGGCGATGGACTTTTCCGTTTTGACCCTTGGAATGCCGATGTTTTCCAGGGCAAGATAGGCCATGGTGCCAGTGGCGTCCTGGGTCAGGGTCTGGTCGATTTTCAGGCCGATTTCGCTGCCGGGCGTCATATCCCCGGAAAGCTTATGAGCCGCGATGATTTTCTGCGTGATGGTCATGCTCATGACGGAATCCCCCTTTGCAGGATGCTGTCCCGCGCGTTCTGTACATGCTGGATGGTCAGTGTTTCCGCTTTTATGCCGTCGTGGGCGGCGATGGCTTCGTATATGGCCCGGTGCTCCTCCAGGGATTTCTGCGCCCGGCTGTGGGCGGAAACGGATACCCGGCGGTATTTGAGCAGCTTGCGGTGCAGGGGTTCCAGGGTGTCCTGCATGGAATGGCTGCCGCAGAGGGAGTAAATGGTCTGGTGGAAACGGCTGTCGGCGTTCTTGATGCTTTCCGGGTCCTGCTTCTGGGTGTAGAATTCCTGCAAATCCAAAGTGTCCTTCAAAGATTGGATGCCCGCCGCATCCGCCCGTTCCGCCGCCCAGCGGGCCGCCAGCCCTTCCAACCGCAGCCGGATTTCGCAGATATCGGCGATATCCGCCCGGGAAATGCCGATCACCCGCGCGCCTTTGCTGGTAGGTTCGATGATGTGCTCCTGCTCCAAGCGGCGCAGGGCTTCCCGGATGGGGGTGCGGCTGACGCCCAGCCCTTCGCTGAGCTTGATTTCCGTCAAAATCTCGTCCCGCTCGTACACGCCGGACAGAATGTCCCTCTCCAGTTCTTCAAACACCTGATCGGCAATCGAAATCATTTTATGCTCCACGGTAGTTCCTCCTTAGCCTATTGCGGTGAAAATCTTGATACATCTCAACTCTCCGCTCTCGATTAAAGCCTCGCCAGCCTGCCGCCGCTCAGTTCTTCGATCTTGGTCTCCAGTTCGTTGGTGGACATGGCGGCCTGACGGCCGGCGTCGTACTGTTCGTCGATCCAGGCTTTCAGGGCAATCACCATGGGGTCCTGCTTGGACACGGCTTCGCTGGCGGTGAGCATGTAGTTTTCGTTGATCCAGTAGGCGATGCCCGCCAGACCGGAAGTTTTGGAAATCAGCACGGAGGCGGGGCGATTCAGCAGCTTCTTGGTGTTAAAGATGTTGTAAATCTCTTCGTCCTTGAGCAGGCCGTCGGCGTGGATGCCCGCCCGGGTCACGTTGAAATTGCGGCCCACGAAGGGAGTCATAGGCGGGATCTTGTAGCCCATTTCCCGCTTGAAATAATCGGCGATTTCGGTGATCACGGTGGGGTCCATGCCGTCCATGCTGCCGCGCAGGGAGGCGTATTCAAACACCATGGCTTCCAGGGGGATGTTGCCCGTGCGTTCCCCAATGCCAAGCAGCGAGCAGTTCACGGCGCTGGCGCCGTACAGCCAGGCTGTGGAGGCATTGGAAACGGCCTTGTAGAAATCGTTGTGGCCGTGCCATTCCAAATAGTTGCTTCCAACGTCGGAATAGTGCTGCAGGCCGTAAATAATGCCCGGCACGCTGCGGGGCAGGGCCACTTCGGGATACGGAACGCCATAGCCCATGGTGTCGCATGCACGGATGCGCACGGGGATGCCCGCGTCCTGGCTCATTTTCATCAGTTCGTTCACGAAGGGCACCACAAAGCCGTAAAAGTCCGCCCGGGTGATGTCCTCCAAATGGCACCGGGGCATCACGTCCGCCTCAAATGCCAGGGCAACCGTTTCCAGGTATTTTTCCATGGCCTGGCGGCGGGTCAGCTTCATTTTCTTGAAAATGTGATAGTCGCTGCACGAAACCAGAATGCCCGTTTCCCGGATGCCCAGGTCCTTCACCAGCTTGAAGTCCTCTTTGGTTGCTCTGATCCAGGTAGTGATCTCCGGGAATTTCAGCCCCAGGTCCTGACAGCGGGCCACAGCCTCCCGGTCCTTCTTGCTGTAGATAAAAAACTCGGTCTGCCGGATGATGCCGTAAGGGCCGCCCAGCTTGCTCATCAATCTGTACAGCTCCACGATTTGGTCCACCGTATAGGGGTCCACCGATTGCTGGCCGTCCCGGAAAGAGGTATCCGAGATCCAAATTTCCTCCGGCATGCCCATGGGCACGCGCCGATGGTTGAAGGGCACCTTGGGTACGCTTTCATAATCATAAATATCCCGGTAAAGATTGGGTTCAGCCACGTCCTGAAGGGCGTAGCGATAATTCTTCTGCTCTAAAAGGTTGGTTTTCGGGGAAATTTCCAGCATGCGGTGCACGCTCCTTCCTGCTGTATTCCGGCGGCTGACCACCGGAACGAGAGTCCTTTTTGAATTCGTGTATACAATTATACGCAGAAGTCGTCACTTGTAAAGCAAAATACAGGAAAAATACAGGTGCAGCGTCCATTTACCACATGTTTCCAAAATGATCATTTTTGGAATCGCTTGATTTTTTATATAATTCCGGCTTTAGCAGTTTGAAGGCAGAAACGGCCCGTAAAAGCTTATGGCACAAGGCTTTTCGGGTCGTCTGTTTTTGTTGTATATGAGGGCTATTTCAGAGATTATTTCAAAAATTTATTCAGTTCCTTGAGATGAAAATGCTGGTGGTCTAGTATCAAGCCAGAGAGTTCAGTCAAAGTTTCCAGGGTCTTGCTACCCTCACAGAGGGCCAAATACTCTATGTCATGAACGTTAGCCACATTCATATTTTTGAGGGTTTCAAGGAGATTATCCGTTGTGATGAGGGTACCTTGGTCATCGAGTTTGTACTCCAGAAGGCGGTATACCAGCAAAGCTGTATAGCAGATCAGGAAATGAGGCCTGATTCTGTCGGGATTCCGATGGTTTACGGGACGGGCTGAAAAATTGGTTTTCATGATGCGGAAACAATCTTCAATTTGGTATCGTTTCTTACAAATGGCAAGAATATCCTTTGCTTTATCATCCAGATTTGTGGCAACAGCATAGAAGCCGTCGTATTATTCTTCTTCAATATTTTGGTTTCGTCCAGGATATAGGATACCTGTACCGTTTCACCAGCCTTTGTTTTAGCGATACGCTTCATAAACCCTTTGACGTCGTTAGGTCCTTTTTTGATTTCCTCTGGATCATTTGTTGCCAGCAGTATACGGGCTCTCTCGATCTGACGATTGCGCACCATCCGCTGGTATTCCATCGTTTTCCGGGAAAAAGTAACGATCACCTTCTGTTTCAGTACGCCCGTGGCTTTCCCGTTCCGTATCCCTTGCTGTGCATAATACGTCGGATCGCTGAGTCGTTTGTCATAATACAGCTTCATAATCTCACCCCCTTCTATATATACATAGTTGCAACACATACTACATATTTTGTCATCTTTTTTGACAAAAAAATAGCGCCCTGTCTGGCTTTCGGCGCTTTTGCTCCTTTTCAAAGTGATAAACTCCCGTCTGTTCCTCTTTTTTAGTTATTATTATGGCGCAGAGAAAAGGAAAAGTCAAGGTTTGCGTAGAATCTGGCACAATTCAGGCCAACGGGTACAATTATTGCATGAATTATCAACTGAAATTTTGTTAGTTTTGCGGATGGTCAAAATGAGGAAAAACATGTATAATATGAGCATCTTGGTGGGAAGGGAAGAACTGCCTTCTTCTCCCCCCGGGCAGATCATAAGACGAATGTTGAAGGAGGATTCATTCATGAGCAGCGTATCTCTGCAGCACATCTACAAGGTCTATGCCGGCGGCGTCACCGCCGTAAGCGATTTCAACCTGGAAATCGAAGATAAGGAATTTATCGTTCTGGTCGGCCCCTCTGGCTGCGGTAAGTCCACCACCCTGCGCATGGTCGCCGGTCTGGAAGAAATCAGCGACGGCGAACTGTACATCGGCGATAAACTGGTAAACGACGTTGCCCCCAAGGACCGCGACATCGCCATGGTGTTCCAGAACTACGCTCTGTATCCCCATATGACGGTTTATGACAACATGGCTTTCGGCCTGAAGCTGCGCAAGACCCCCAAGGATGAAATCAAGCGCCGCGTGGAAGAAGCCGCCCGCGTTCTGGACATCGCCCACCTGCTCAACCGTAAGCCCAAGGCTTTGTCCGGCGGTCAGCGCCAGCGTGTTGCTCTGGGCCGTGCCATCGTGCGTGAACCCAAGGTCTTCCTGATGGACGAACCTCTGTCCAACCTGGACGCCAAGCTGCGCGTGCAGATGCGTACTGAAATCACCAAGCTGCATCAGCGCCTGCAGACCACCTTCATCTACGTTACCCACGACCAGACCGAGGCCATGACCATGGGCTCCCGTATCGTTATCATGAAGGATGGTTTCATCCAGCAGGTCGATACGCCCCAGAACAACTACGACTATCCCGCCAACAAGTTCGTTGCCGGTTTCATCGGTTCTCCCCAGATGAACTTCTTCGATGTCAAGCTGGCGAAGGAAGGCGGCCAGATCGTTGCGATCTTCGGCGATAACAAGATCGTTGTTCCGCAGGAAAAGATCGCGAAGTTCAAGGATGAATCCTACATCGGCAAGGAAGTCACCATGGGCATCCGTCCCGAGAACATCGACGACGCGCCTGAATTTGTGGCTGAGCACGCCGACGCCGTCATGAAGGTGCACGTGGAAGTGACCGAATTGATGGGCTCTGAAACCTATCTGTACTTCTCCACCTCCGGCAAGGAAGAAAACGTGATCGCCCGCGTTGACCCGCGCACCAAGACCCGCGCCGGCGACGATGTGAAGGTCGCGCTGGACACCAGCCGCCTGCATTTCTTCGACAAGGATACCGAAGAAACCATCCTGAACCGCTGATCCCTTGGATGATCCTCACCGGAAGGGCAAATGCCCTTCCGGTTTTTTGCGCGTTATCGATTGCAGCAGCAGCCGCGGTTCCCGTTTCCAGTGTTTGCGTTCGCCTGCACGCCGAAGCTGCTTTCATCGCACAGCGTGGCGGGCGGGAAAAGCGGGAGCGAGAAGAATTCGTCGCAGACAGCATCAGAAAATTCTTCGCAGGGCGGGATGGTGCAAAAGCCGTAGCTCGGCACCAGGATCTCTACCTGGGCAAGCACCTTGAGCACGATGGTGACGCAGACCGTCAGGCGGAACACATTGTTGCCCTGATAGCTGCCGGACACGCAGACCGCGCTCGCCATGCCCTCCAGGTTGAAGGGCACGATGGAATCATCGGGCACCGCCAGCAGCACATCCCGGTTCACCGTCACAATCG
>JAFXMP010000328.1 GCA_017530275.1 Clostridia bacterium
ACAGTTTTATGCGTATGCTTCAGAAGAATCCTCAGAAAGTCTGTAAACTGTTTGACCACAAAAATCTTAGTTATATTAAGCTATGTCAGTGTTGAGATTTAGTGGCCGGAGTAATATCACGCAACACTCGTCCATAGTCATTTCCTCCCTTTCCCAGTGCCCGAAGCGGGTAACTTTTTGTCACCTGGTTTCCAACCCGCTTTCCGAAGGAGCTGGTCGATCATTTCTCGGCCTTTCTGCGTCCACCGCATGGTGATGTGGACAGATTGATAGGGACCATAATTACAAATGAATGTTTCTGTCTTGACATAGCCCTTCCCATCGTATTTCCGGTACAGGTGCCATCCATCCTGATTCTTGAACTGGACGCCCTGAGTATGGAGAAAATCGTTCAGCAGAGTGGCGATCAATCCATAATCCTTTGCAATTGTCGTTGTGCAGTATGTATCCGGGGCGGACAGTACCTTATCGTAGTAATCTGCTTTCGGCTGCATCTGCCTGATCCGGTTTCCCTGATTGCTGATTTGGGTGTCCATATTGGTGATCCTGGCGTTCTGTGCCAAAATCGCCGCCGTTTTCAGGTTGATCGCGTCGTTCTGCTTCGCAATGACAGTAGCCTGCCGTTGATACTCGGCTTCCAGCCGTTTCCGTTCTTCCTCGCTGGCTTCCAGCAGCAGATAGGTGGAGCGCAGATTTCTGGAATCCTTCGCCGCTGTCCGGCGCATCGCTTCTTCCTTGTCGATAAAGCGCTTGCGGAACTGCCTGCCCACTTCAGAATCCTGCATCATACAGATTTCCTTTGCCATATCCAGCGTGATCCAATGCTCATGCAGGGGATTGGGCATAACGGTGCCATCTGCACGTCGGACAAAAATGTCCGATGTCAAAAAATCCTCACCGGCGACGTACCGCCCCTCTACAATTCGGGGGAACCACTTCCGGTACGGTGTCTTGATCTCCAGCGCTTGATGCAGCATGAGACCGGAAACCAAAGGACGAATGTTCGTGTCATACCGATACTGAAACTCAATCAGGTCGTTCATACATTTTTATGCCTCCTTTTGAGAAAAGTATTATAACGACAAGAAGAATGTTGAGTTGTTCTGATCGTCATTTTTAATTTATTAAGAAAAAGACGCTCAGAATCAATTCTGAACGCCTTGTGGTGGTGTGCCGGGCATGGCACAATTCTGGCGGGTGGAAGTTCCATCACGGGTATATATCGCCAGTGTAGTGAACCGCAAGCTGATGAAGGCAACGACATCGGTGGAGGAACAGGCAGAAATGCCTGATATCAAACCACGATGTAACGCCTTATACCTCAATGGTTTATAGGGTGCAATGGGAGGGAGGGGATTAACCCTTCTCTGCCCTATTGTTTACCCTGATTTTCCTAAAGTCTTCAGTGTTATCAATTATTTGATGAATGGCCACTTTTACTCTATTATACACCGGTGCCCGAAGGTTTTTCCCAAGCCTTCGGGCATCATTTACAATAGTGGCGGTGCTATACATAGCTGCGGGAAATGCCCAGCACGGCAGCCACCTCATGCTGGGGATGCGCCGCCCCGTCCAGCAGGCCGTAGCGCATTTCGATCACCAGCCGTTCCTTTCTCGGCAGCGTTTTCACGATCCCCCGCACCTGCCCCAGCGTCACCCGCCGCAGGGCCTCGTCCTCCACGAACCCGGCCTCCGTGCCTAAAATATCCGCGAAGGAAATATCGTTCCCCTCCCCATCCGTCCCCACTGGATCGGACAGGCTCACGTCCCCCCGCCGCTTCCGGGACGCCCGCAGCAGCATCAATATTTCATTTGCTATCCTCGCCCCAAGGCGCGATGGGCTCCCCATCATCGTAATCCAAGTCGGCGAAGGCCTGCAGTTCTTCCCCTTCCTCGTCCGGGCCTGTGAGCGCGGGCAGGATATCCGGGTATTCGATTTCCCCATCGTCCACCCCGAACAGGATCACGTGGGCGTTTTCCCCGTCCCAGATCACCCGGCGGACCACCGTTTTCAGGGCGGCACGCCGCTGCTCGATGGGCATATCGTCGATGCCGCGCTTGAACCCCGCCAGCATGTCCCGCAGCAGGTCAAATTCGCTGTCCGTCAGGGCGTGCTGGTTCAGCAGGCTTTCCACTTCCTGGAGCCGGTTTTCCACGGCCTTTTTTTGTTGGCTCAACGCTTCGATGCGCTTGGTGACCAGATTGCGGGTGTCCTTATCGCCGATCTCGGCCAAGGAATCCAGCAAACCGTTGGTTTTCTTATCCAGGTCGGCTTTTTCCTGCTGCAAAGCCGTTTTCTGCTGTTCGTACTCCGTGCGGTCGCCGGTGAAAAAACTGCGGCTGCGGGCAAGCTGTTCCACAAAGGCGCTTTTGTCCTCGTCCAATTCCTTGATTTTCTCTACGATCATGCTGTCCAGCACGTTGCCGTTGACGTTTTTATTATTGCACAGACTTTTCTGGCTACGCTCCTTCAATTTGCACACGTAGGTAAAAATCGGCCTGCCGTCCGGGGCGGTGCGCTTGGTCAGCTTGGGATACATCCGGTTGCCGCATTTGCAGAACAGAAAGCCGGTGAGCAGGGCTTCATTGCTCCGGGGGCGGCGGAAGGCTTTGGATTTGTTCTGGGTCAGCGCTTCCTGCACCTTGATCCAGTCCTTTCCGGGGATGAGGCCGGGATGCTGGCCCACGGCCACGATCCACTCGCTGACGGGCAGGAATACCGTGGCCCGCCCTTTTTCCTGATCCGTGCGGTTGTAGGCCATGACCCCGCGCACCCCGTCAAATTCTTTTTCATCGGAAAAGATTTCAGCCCCGCTGTCTGTCAAATATTGGTACATGTCACCGTCCGCCACGGCGTACACGGGATTCTGCAAAATGCCCTTAATGGAAAAGCGGGTGTGGTACTTGCCGTTTTTGCTGACGATGCGCCGCTGCATGAGTTCCGTTTCCGTCTTGGTCAGGGAATTGGTTTCGCTGAATAGAGCAAAGATGGTTTTCACCATTTCCGCTTCCTCCGGGATGGGTTTCAGCTTGCACATCTTCTTGGTTTTCCCGTCCACGGTGACGCTTTTCACACTTTCCGATTCATAACCCGTAGGCGTGACGCCTCCCAGCCACCGTCCCGTTTTCGCCAGCTCCCGCATG
>JAFXMP010000329.1 GCA_017530275.1 Clostridia bacterium
GCGACATTCCGATCGCCCCCGGCTCCTCCGGCCGTCCCGACGCCGGCCAGTACGAAGTGATCGAATACAACCCTGAAAAGGCCAAGGAATTCCTGGCGGCTTCCAACTATAACGGCGAGCCCTTCGTCATTGCTACCGTGTCCGGCTCCAGCGACGAAGTATCCGCCCAGATCATTCAGGGCCAGCTGATTGAAATCGGCATCAACTGCCAGGTCAACGCCATGGACGGTTCCACCTACAATGACGCGACCACCTCCGGCACCTTCAATGCCACCAACCGTTTCGGCGGCGTATCCGTGCTGGATGCCGACGGGATGTACTACACCTGGAACAAAGCGAACGCCACCAAGAACGGCACTTACTTTGACGCCATGCGCTTCAGCGATGAACTGGATCAGCTGATGATCGACGGCCGCAAGGGCACCGATGAGGCCGAACGTAAGGAAATCTATGCCAAGGCCTGCAACATCATCACTGAGAACGCCTGGGCCGTGACCATCTTCTACGATGTGAACGCCGTGGCTTACAACAAGGATCTGACCGGCGTGGTGGCCCGTTCCCTGAACGGCCTGTACTTCTTCAACGACTGGAATTGGAATTGACAAAAGCATCACAGCAGAATCCGGAAGATGATGCTTGACGACAATTGAGTGAACGAGGGGGCAAAATCTCCATCAGGTTTTGCCCCGCTTTTTTAGAGGAGGTTTCTATGGCAAAATACATCCTCAAGCGTTTGCTGCTGCTGATTCCCGTCGTGATCGGCATTACGTTTTTTATCTATCTGATCATGAGTGTGGCGCCCGGCGATCCGGCCCGCCTGATCCTGGGCGAAAACGCAACGCTGGAAGAGATCGAGGCGAAACGGATCGAACTGGGGCTGGATCAGCCCCTGCTGGTTCGGTACTACAATTATATGGCGGGCGTCATACGGGGCGATTTGGGCATTTCCTGGTACAGCGGCTTCGACGTGATGCAGGAGTTTCTCTCCCGCCTGCCCAACACCATCACCCTGGGACTTCTTTCGAATCTGATTACCATCTGCATCGGCATCCCGCTGGGGATCATAGCGGCGCAGCATCAGTACGGCCCCATCGACTACGCCACCCTGGTGATTGCCATGCTGTTTTCCTCCATGCCAGCGTTCTGGTTCGGGCTGATGGCGCAGATCTATCTGAGCATCAATCTCAAGTGGTTCCCGGCCACCGGCGCAGGGGATTTATACCACTTCGTCCTGCCGGCCATCACCCTGGCCACCGGAGGCCTGGCGGGTCAGGTGCGCCTGACCCGTACCAGTATCCTGGAGGTCAACAAGCTGGATTACGTACGCACTGCCCGCTCCAAGGGCTGCACTGAAAACCAGATCGTGATGCATCACGTGCTCCGCAACGCGCTGCTTCCCGTGATCACCTCTGTGGGCGGTCACTTTGCCACCATTCTGGGCGGCGCCATTGTGACGGAAAGCGTGTTCGCCATTCCCGGCGTGGCCTCTCTGATGATTAATGCCGTGAAGGTCCGGGACGTGCCGGTCGTCATGGGCGTGATCGTTTTCATCTCGGTGTTTGTTGGCGTGGTCAATCTGCTGGTCGATCTGTGTTATGCGGCGGTTGATCCCCGCGTGAAACTGACCGCTTGACAAGGAGGGGAAGACGATGCGTAAAGAGAAACAGAAAAAGTCCTTATCGAATAAAAGCCAGCTGGGCATGATTGCCTTCCGCTTTTCCAAAAACAAGCTGGCCATGCTGGGCCTGACCGTCATCCTGGTGCTGATGGCGGTATGTATCGCCGCTCCGCTGTTTCTGGATTACAGCCTGGTTTACAAGCAAAGCATGTCCGTCCGCCTGCAGGGGCCGGGCGCCCCGGGCCATATCCTGGGAACGGATCAGTTTGGCCGGGATCTGCTGGCCCGCATCATATACGGCGGCCGCATCTCCCTGCTGGCCGGTCTGGCGGTGGTGGGCATGGCGCTGGTGGTGGGCGTGATCCTGGGCGGCTGTGCCGGGTATTTCGGCGGCAAGGTGGATAACGTGATTATGCGCATTTGCGACGTATTCATGGCCGTGCCCCGCATGCTGCTGTCCATGGCCGTGGTCGCCGCGCTGGGGCAGGGAACCTTCAACATGCTCATCGCCCTGACGGTGGCCGCTTTCCCGGGCTTCGCCCGAACGGTGCGGGCCTCGATCATGACGCTGCGCAATCAGGAATACGTGGAGGCGGCAAAATGCTGCGGCACCAGCTCCGCCCGAATCATCTTCAAGCACGTGGTGCCCAACGGCCTGGGCCCCGTGATCGTGTCGGCAACGCTGGCGCTTGGCGGCACCATCCTGGCCATCGCGTCCCTGGGTTTTCTGGGCATTGGCGTTTCCTCGCCCACGCCCGAATGGGGGACCATCCTGTCGGAAAATCGCACGAACATTCGCTTTTATCCCTATCTGGGCTTTGTGCCAGGCTTCTTCATTGCCATTTCTGTCATGTGCCTGAACTTCGTCGGCGACGGTCTCAGAGATGCGCTTGATCCCCGTACCAAGAACTGATGAAGGAGGACGTTATGGGAGAGCATCTGCTGGAAATCAAAGACCTGTATGTGCAATACAATACAGATGAAGCGACCGTATATGCGGTCAACGGCATGAACCTGACCTTGAATAAGGGCGAGGTACTGGGCATGGTGGGTGAAACTGGCGCGGGGAAATCCACCACGGCCTTGAGTATACTGCAATTGCTGCCGCCCAAGGTGGGAGAGATCACGAAGGGCAGCATCACCTATGACGGCACGGATATTCTTCGCGCGAAGCCTCAGGAGATGCGCAGGCTGCGGGGCGCAAGAATCGCCATGATCTTCCAGGATCCCATGAGTTCCCTGAACCCAATCCTGACCATCGGCCAGCAGATCCACGAGGTACTGGAGCTGCACTTTCCCAGCATGAGCCGGGAAGAAATGGATCAGCGGGTGGATGAGATTCTGGGACTGGTGGGCATTCAAAAGCACCGCAAGAACGAATATCCCCATCAGTTTTCCGGCGGCATGAAGCAGCGCATCGGCATAGCTATGGCGCTGGTAGCCGAGCCCGAACTGCTGCTGGCGGACGAGCCCACCACGGCGCTGGATGTGACTATCCAGGCCCAGATCCTGCAGCTGATGAAGGAATTGCAGCAGAAGCACAACACCACCATGATCCTGATCACCCATAATCTCGGCGTGGTGGCGGAATTCTGCGAAAAGGTGTGCGTGGTCTACGGCGGCGAGATCATCGAGGAGGGGACCGTGGAGGATGTCTTTTCCCGGGAAAAGAATCATCCATACACCCAGGGCCTGTTTGAAAGCATTCCCAAGCTGACGGGGAAGGTGGAGCGCCTGGTGCCCATTCAGGGCTTCATGGTGGACCCCACCAATCTGCCCAAGGGATGCAGCTTTGCCGACCGCTGTCCTTACGCCACGGATCGCTGCAGGGCGGAGAAGCCCGCCTTCTACCGGGAGGACACCCACGGCATCAAGTGCTTCCGATATGAGCATGCGAAAGGAGAGGCATAATGGAACAGAAGGCACCATTGATTGAGACAAGGCATCTCAAGAAATATTTCAAAACGCCTCGAGGCCTGCTTCATGCGGTGGACGATGTCAATCTGCTCATCCGGGACGGGGAAACGCTGGGCGTCGTCGGGGAATCCGGCTGCGGAAAATCCACCCTGGGGCGGACCATTCTGCGCCTGCACGAAGCTACGGACGGCGAAGTGCTGTTCCGGGGGCAGAATATCCTGAAGCTGAACAAGCGGGATATGAAGCAGATGTACACGAACATCCAGATGATTTTCCAGGATCCGTTTACCTCGCTGAATCCCCGCCTTTCCATCGGGGATATCATTGCGGAGCCCATGCGGGTGGTGGGCAATGTGAAAAAAGGCGATATGCGGGAACGTGTGCTGGAGCTGATGGATCAGTGCGGCCTGCCGGAACGCTATTTCAATACCTATCCCCACGAATTGGACGGCGGACGCCGTCAGCGGGTGGGCCTAGCCCGCGCCTTGGCGCTGAACCCCAAATTCATTGTGTGCGACGAGCCCGTATCCGCCCTGGATGTATCCATCCAGGCCCAGATCATCAACCTGCTGATGGACCTGCAGGAAAAGCAGGGACTGGCTTATATGTTTATTACCCACGATCTGTGCGTGGTGCGGCATATCAGCAATTCCATCGCCGTAATGTATCTGGGCGAGGTGGTCGAATATGCCAGCCGGGACGAGATTTTCGCCCATCAGTATCATCCCTACACCCAGGCGCTGCTTTCCGCCATTCCCACGCCGGACCTGAGCCGCCGCAACCGGGAACGCCATCTGCTCCAGGGCGAGGTGGGCAACCCCATCGAGCCCGGCGAGCCCTGCCGGTTCGCCTCCCGGTGCCGATTTGCCACCGAGGCCTGCAAACAGCGCCAGCAATTGCGGGAGATTACCCCCGGGCATTTTGCCCGCTGCCACATGGCCAAGGCCGACTGACGGCAAAGGATCCGAATTCTCACGAAGGGAGACAGCAAAACGATGCATAAATGGTATGAACAGCCCATGCGGGTCATGCAGTACAACCTGCAGGTCGCCGACACCCCCGGGATGGATGCTGCGAAGATCGCCCGGGAAACGGAGGAGCTGGCGTGCAATGTGGTGGTCATGAACGTGGGCGGTATCTACGCATGGTATCCGTCCCAGGTTCCCTATCATCACGTGAACGAATTTCTGCCCAGGGACCGGGATCTGCTCCGGGAGCTGATTGACGCGTTTCACCAGCGGAACATCAAATTTGTCGCCCGGTTCGATTTTTCCATCACCGACGACACCACCTATCTGCAAAAGCCCCAGTGGTTTGCCCGGCATGCCGATAAATCCCCCTATTTCCAGGGAGAAAAGCGCATGGGGAATTGGTCGCTGTTCCTGTCTACCTGCGCGCTGAACGGCTACCGCAACGAGGAAGTGGCCGTGCCGGTGATGCGGGAAGCGCTGAGCAAATACGACATCGACGGCGTGTTTTTCAATGCCCCCATGGCCTCCCCCTGCCACTGCGAAAAATGCCGGGCCAAATACAGGGAAGCCTACGGCGTACCCATGCCGGACGATGAAATGCAGTGGGATCCCCAGTGGCTCAGCGACTGCACCAAATACAACATCGGCAACGTATACCGGGCCATCAAGGGAACCCGGGAAGAGGTGCCGATGATCCTGTACTACATTCCCTATTCCTGGAAGGGCATCGGCTTCCACATCGATCGGGACAGCATCTATGACCGCTATCAGACGGCCGACCTGATCTGCACAGAGGCTCAGGACGTGCTGTCCCGTGGCGCGGCGGGTATCCCAAAGACCGCGCATCCGGTGCTGGCCATGAAGGCCGGCATGCGGGACGACGAAGCCTTCCGGCCCTTTGGCATCATTCATTCCTGCCCCGGCATGGACTGGCGGCACGCGGGCCTGCCCGTCGCGGAATACCTGCCCTGGATGGCCCAGGTGCCCGCGTCAGGCGGCGTGCTGTGGCATTCGGTGACGGGTTATCCCGATACCATCCACGATAAGCGCATCCTGCACGCCATCGACCAGGTGGATCATATGATCGCCCAAACCGAAGGGGACATGGACGGCGCGAAGAACTGCTCCGAGGCGCTGGTGTGCTGGGATGGGAACGACGCCTCCTACACCCTGTGCGACGCGCTGCTGAAAAATCACATCACCTTTGATCTGATGCAGGATTACGCGGTGTCGCCGGAGCGGATGAAGCAATACCGCCTCGTGCTGGTGCCCGACGGGCTGCTGAAAAAGCCGGACCTGTGTGAAGCGGTGACCGCCTATGCTGCAGCGGGCGGCAAGGTGCTCGTGGAATGCTCCGATCCCGACAGCATTCTGAACATGCGGGAAGTGCTGGGTGTGCAGGCGGACATGAGCAAGGGCGAATACCTGACTGCCAGCTATATGCGCATTGAGGAAGCGGGCCGCTGCGTTACCGATGATATGGAAACCGACAAGCTGCCCCTGCGGGGCCAGGTGGTCTATTGCCATCCCGCGGCGGAGGCGCAGACCCTGTTTACGCTGATCCCGCCCTTTGCGCCCATGGACGTGGTGGGCCGCCCGCCGGAACGCGCCTCCATTCCGGTGCCCCACACGGACATTCCGCTGCTGATCCGTCACGCCTGCGGCGAAGGAGAGGTGCTCTTCCTGCCCTTCTCCCTGACGGATCTGATCCGGGATTACAAGCTGTATGATCACTATCATCTGGTGGGCCGCCTGGCGGATGCGCTGCTGGGCCGCCGGCGTCTCGAGGTCAGCGGTCCTTCCACGATCCA
>JAFXMP010000330.1 GCA_017530275.1 Clostridia bacterium
GGCTACAACCTGCTGGCCCTGCTGGTGGAGCGGCTCTCCAAGGTTCCCTATGAAGAATTCCTGCAAAAGAATCTCTTTGAGCCCGCCGGGATGCCCTCCACCCGCTGCTGCCATATCCGCCGCGATGGCGTTCCCTTTGAGAATTACGCCCGCGCGTCGGTCATTGAAGATGGTAAATACGTTGCTGACGTGGACGCCGCCAAGGTCAATGAAGTGACCGCCTTTGACGGCCTGAACGGCGACGACTACGTATACACCACCATCTTCGATATGCTCCGCTGGGACATGGCGCTGCGCGAGGCCAAAGTGCTGACCCTGGAGGAGCAGCGGGTGATGTACACCCCCGTCAAGCTGAACAACGGCGAAGACGCTGTTTACGATGAGGACGAGGGCCTGGGCTACGGCTTTGGCTGGGGCGTCGGCCGCGACGAAAAGCTGGGGCTCGTCGTCAGCCACAGCGGCGGCATGCCGGGCGTCATTACCTGGTTTGAACGCTGGATCGACGCGGACAGGGTGCTTGTCATGCTCTTCAACCGCGACCCCTGGGATTACAGGGCCGGTATGGGGGCATGGAACGGCCTTAGGGCGATTGCGGCAGGCAAGGAAGCCGAGCCCATCCAGACCATCGAGGAGATTGCGGTAAAAGACCCGGACAAATCCAAGTGGGAAAGTTTCTGCGGAAAATACGAGCATCCCGAAGATGAAGACTTCATCATCGACGAGGTTTGGATGCAGGATGGCGAGCTTTACGCCAAGGCGGTCAGCGAAGATTACGGCGAGTTCATATTCCGCCTTTATCCCATCGGCGAAAATGAATTCGGTCGTAAGAGCGGTATGCTGAAACTTAAATTTGACGATGACTGCGTGATGTATGACGATTACACCTGCAAAAAACTGAAACAATAACCGGAACAGGGCGGCGAGGAGTATCCCCGCCGCCCATTCACATCATTCGGAATGTCCAAGAATACCGATGTTTGGTATTGTAGACTTTGCTTTGCAGATTTTATTCTTGAGGCGATTTCTTCTCAAAAGACAAGAAATCGCTCATTAAGTAAGTCCTAATTGTCTTAGAACAAAAAAATAGAGAAAAGTACGCTTCATATTGTATTCTATTTTATATTCGAGTACTATATATGGTGGACTTTTAACTCTATAAAAATTCATATGTTATACAGGGAATCATTTGAAAGTGCTTTAGCGCTGCCTCAATGGCTTTCTCTTTCTCGGGCGGGCATTGTGGAACACGATTGTCTTCTGTCTTTGGCTTATTGTAGCAATCTCTTTCAATGATGCCATGTTTGGCTTTCACCTGGGCGATATACAAATACGAAACCTTCAAACCGGTATGCTCCAGCACATAGGCTTTGATTTCCTCATAGGTAGCTTTGGTTTCCGCCTTCGTCACATCCAGCTCCGTCATGTCCAGATCAATGTCGATATGTAGGGCGGTCTTAATTTTGGACAAAAGTAAAACCGTCTCGACGTGCCCAGTCCAGCAGAACATATCAACGGGCTGGCAGTGGTCGGGGCGGTAGCCGAGGAAGCAGAGGAGTTTGGCATCCCGGGCCAATGTGGCGGGGTCGCAGGAGACATAAACGACGCGGCGGGGGGAGGCTTGGGCGATGGCGCGAAGGACGGACTCCTCGCAGCCCTTGCGGGGCGGATCCAGGACGATCACGTCTGGGCGCAGGCCCTGGGCCACCATCTGGGGCAGCAGTTCTTCGGCGGCGGCGGCGTGAAATTCCGCGTTGGACACGCTGTTGACGCGGGCGTTTTCCTCCGCGTCCCGGATGGCCTGGGGCACGATCTCGATGCCCACCACCTTTTTCGCGTGGCGGGCAAGCAGCAGGGAAATGGTGCCCGCGCCGCAGTACAGATCGGCCACAAGTTCGTCGCCGGTGAGCCCGGCGAAATCCACGGCGGTTTGGTACAGCTTTTCGGTCTGGACGGGGTTCACCTGGAAAAAAGATTGAGGGGAGAGTGCGTATTTCAGGCCGCACAAAGAATCGGAAAGCCGTTCTTCCCCGTACAGCAAGCGGCTTTCGGAGCCCAAGATCACGTTGTCCCCCCGGCGGTTGATATTCAGGTACAGGGAACAAAGCCCCGGCACGCCCGCCCGGAGCATGGCGGTCAGTTCCCGTTCGTGGGGGAGAGTCGCGGCGGCGGCCACCACCACGGCCATCACCTGGCCGGAACGGGATACCCGGCTCATGACGTGGCGGATCAGGCCCCGGCGGGTTTCCTCGTGATAGGGTTCTATCTCAAATTTTTCCATCCACCGGCGCAGGATGGCGGATACCTGGTCGCTTTCCTGTTTGGCGATGAGACAGCCGTTAATATCGATGATCCGGTGGCTGCGCGGCGCGTAAAAGCCGATTTGCGGCGTGCCCTTTTCCCCGCCCACGGGCAGGGCGGTCTTGTTGCGGTAACGCCAGGGATCGTCCATGCCGATGACGGGGCGAACTTCCACGTCGATGCCCCCGATGCGGGAAAGGGCGTCCCGTACCCGTTCCCGCTTCATGGAAAGGGAGGCTTCGTAGGTCATGTGCTGGCACACACACCCGCCGCACTTTTCGTAATAGGGGCAGGGCGGGGCCACCCGGCTTTCCGAGGGCGTGAGCACTTGCAGGGTCTTCAAAAAAGCGTGGGTCTTTTCTACCTTCTGGGCCCGGGCGATCACCTTTTCCCCCGGCAGCGTGCCCTGCACGAACAAGGTCTGCCCCTCCAGGTGGGCAATGCCCATTTCCCCGCCGAAGCGTTCGATTGTTAGCGTCAATTCATCGTTTTTCCGAAGCATGGCCGTTCACCTGCGTTCAATCTGCTTATTTTTTGGCCGAGCCTTTGATCTCCTGGACAATCCCAACACCCAGGAAAATCACGCCTACGATCAGCGCGGCAATCGCCGCAGTGGGCAGGGCCGGGCCGATATATTCCAGGCTCGTCTGGAACATTTCGCTGCTCCATGTTGAAATGCCGCTCATAAAGATCGATGCGGACAGATACCGCGCAGCCGTCAGAATGGCCGCGATGAGGCAGAATACAGCGCCGATACCTTTGTTATTCATGATCATTTCCTCCTTGATATTGTTTTCCGATGTTTATTCTTTCACGATTTTCCGCGCTTCCATATAGTAACGCTTTTCGTTGGCTTCGCCCATGGAGAAGGTTTTCCGGGGGAGAGGCCCGTCCTTCGCCACGGCGGGGAACAGCAGGGATTTGGGCATGGGGGGCAGCAGGACGCCCACGGCGTTTTCCTTTTGCACGATGGCCCGCACTGCGTCCTCCCCGTGCACATAATCCAGATTGAGGTCCGGCACTTTGTCTAAAAGCTGCTGCACGGTGCCCACGGGCAGGGCGTGGAGGGGATGGCCAACGCGGAAGGAAAAATCGCCGGATTTGGTGACCACCGTTACATCCGGATTTTCGTCGGCGGGCTGCAAGTCCGCCTCTTTCAGCATGGAGAGTACAGTTTCCCCGGTCTGGCCGAAGATCACCCGATGGATGGGCTCGAAAATCAGGGCGTCGTCGTAAATGTTGTTCAGTTCCACCATGGCGAAGCGGGCGGGATGGCTCTCCTGTTCTTTGGCGCTCAATCCTGCTTTCACTTCCAGCCAATGGGCCTTGGCGGTGGCTAAGGAATGGTTGCCGTCGCCCACGGCCAGCAGGATGCCGCCCTCGGGCAGCTTTTCTTGCAAAGCGGCAAGCGCTCCGGCGATCTGATTCAGGGTTTCTTCGTCTTCGATGGCCCAGCCCCGGGCGCGGCCCCCGTTCAGTAAGAGGGGAGTATCATATAAGGGCCGCAAACTGTCCCGCTTTGCAAATACCGGCTCGATCACCGTGCGGTCCGGATCGTCGCACAGCAGCAGGATATGGGACAATTCCAGCTTCGCCCCCCTGCGCACCTTCTGGCGCGGGGGGATGCGGGCCACGATGGTGCCCTCCGTGGGCCGGATCAGGGATTTGGTGCCCGCCGCGAAATCGTAGGCCTCCAGGTCCACCGTCATCACCAGCCCCAGCCGGGCGCCGGACTGGGTGGTGCGCTCCAGCAGCACCATCCCCCGCACGGCTTCGGTTAAAATGCCATCGTCCAGATAGCGCGTCATGGCGGCCTGCACCTGCGGCACCCGCCGGTCGCTTTCATCCAAATACGCTTCGGGTATGATCAGCCGCAGGGAAGAAGGCGCATCGCCCACAGCAGTATCCGCCTGCTCCCATTTGTCCTTCTGCGCCGTATATTGATCACAGGCTACCATGGCCCATTTTTCCATGTCTTCGCCCTTCCGGGGCAGATAAAAGATTCCCGGCTTTGCGCATAAATCCTTGAACGCATTCATGAAAATCGCCTCCCGTTCCTATGATACCAATTCAGGCGGCTTTCCGCAAGGGGAAAGGCAGCAAAAAAACGGCTGAACCCGTTTGAACCACGGGAACAGCCGTCTTTTTTGGTACGCCCGGCGGTGCACATTTCTAACCCAAAAGTCTGATGGACACTCGAACGGATCTTTTTCGCAGTTGGAAACCAGGGCAGAATACCCATGGGATTGTTTTCCTCAGCGATTGCCTTCCCGTTGAATGTGATTGTTCTCTTGGAACCGCAGTGCAGGACATACAGGAACTTCTGCACCTTGTTCCATGCGCTCTCTTTCAGATCCTGTTCGCCTTTTCCGTCTTTAGTCAGTTCCTTCAGCTCGAACAAATCATTGTTGAAGGCGGTGTCCTGTTCTACCAGGTGCATTGGATTGAAATAAAGGTGCCGTTTTTTGCCTCGACGTATGGCTTTCTGTCCCAGATTATCGGAAAAACAGGGAAAACAGGAGTGGGGAGAAAGAACAGATGACGGCGGAACAGCTTCTCCCTGTATGCCGCAGTTTTCTATTGTCCATTCAGATAGGCTACGTATTCCTCCAGGCAGTAATCCATGTCCCGCATGGCTACAGCATGCTCTTTGCCTACATAACGCACGTGCCATTCCTCGCCGGTGATGCCGGTGATATCATCTTTTTCATCAGTATAGCGCATGATGAAGCCGTAATCCCAGCAATGCTGTTTCAGCCAAACATACTGGGCGGTGTCCGCGAAGGTTTCCCCCGGCACATTCAGGTCGAAGGCCAGGCCGGTATGGTGTTCGCTGGCTCCTGGGTCGGCCACCTCCCGCCGGGTGATGCTCAAAGCCTGGGCATGGGTGTTTCCGGCGTTTTCATACGATTGCACGCGATTGTTGAATATCCGCTGCTGATCAGCCACCGTGCGGTAGGCTTCCCGCAGCTTCCAGGGGGAAATGCCCTCCGCTTCCGCGTCCCGGAGCATGGCGATCAGAGCGTCCACCGCCTCGTCTACCGCTTGGATGCTGTCCCGTTCGTAGGTCATCAGGCTGCCCGCCCGATCTTTCACCGTGATGAGGTTGGCGGGTTCAAAAACAGAAGGCAGGGGGTTCCATTTATTCACCAGCAGCGGGATATCCCCCGCCAGGGTATCCACCGGGCCGGGCTTGGGTATCGCATCGGTAGCATACAGGACAGAAAGCGTTTTCGTGCCTACAACGCCGTCAACCTCCAGGCCGTTCACCTCCTGGAAAGCCTGCACAGCCGCCTTGGTGCCGCTGCCGTAATCCCCGTCGATCTTTCCGCTGTAATAGCCCAGCGCCTGTAAGCGGGTCTGGAGATCAGCTACCGCGCTTCCCTGCATGCCGGATTTGAGCAAACCGGGGGTGGCCGTGGGGCTGGGCGTAGGCGTGGGGGTCGGGGTGGGCGAAGGCGTAGGCGTTGCCCGATTGGGATCAGGGGTCACGCTGATAGGAGGCACCGTGGCGGTAGGCACGGGCGTTACGACCGCCTCGGCCTTATACACGTTCCAGGTGTTCATGGCCTGAGCACCTACGGCGACTAACGCCGTCAGCAGCAGCGCGCAAAGCAGCACAAACAGATAAGGGGACCTTTTTCTTTTTCCGCGAGCGGAACGTCGTTTTGACATCGTTTCCTCCCAAATTGGTTAGTCCATTTCAGCGATTCTCAGCATTTCTCCCCGCAGGTAACTGCACAGCCGTTCCTTCTCCTCGTTGGACGGGATATCCGGATTATAGCGGGTGGGGGTGCCGAAAGTGATGGTGCGCTTGCGCTTATTGGCGTACAGCGGTACGAACAGGGGGCATTTGCCCGTTTTACTTTGATACAGCTGGCCGATCATGGTGAAGCCGGTAAAAAACTCGCTGACGCCTTCACTGACATATCGATGGGTGGGGGAGGTGGCCGCGTTTTCCGGGAACACCAGAATGTTGTCCCCGGCTTCCATGGCGGCGACGGTGTCCCGGAAGGTCTGACGCAGCATCCGGGGATTGTCATGATAAACAGGGATGCAATCCATGGATTTCATAATGTAGGCCAGAAAAGGCGCGCCGATTTTATTCATGATTCCGTTCAGGATCTTTCGTTTTATCCCTTTTACATTCTGAAAGGTGCCGTTCATGGTGCGGTCGGCGATGATGTTGACATCCGTGATTTCATATGCCGACCAGGGGCGGAAGGAGAAGGGCAAATACAGCGTGGCCACGATGGGGCCGTAGATTTCCCCATGGTTGCACACGAACACGCAGGGGGTATCCTCATCCAGCTTCACCTTGTCCTTGCCCACAACGCGATGGTAGCACGGAGGCCAGAGCGTGCAAATAACGGCTTTGAGGCCATAGGGCTTGAGGCTTTTTTTCACCACCACAGCTTCCAACTGATCGTGCAGCGGGGCGTTTTCTCCACCCTCCTCCCGCATTTTCGTGTACCGGCGCAGCTTTTCCAGGTGCTTTCGCGTAAGGGGAAAGCGCAGCGCGAACAGGACCGCCGCGCCGACGAAAACCAGGGCGGGCAGAGTGAAAAGGGGGCTGAATGAACGGAAGGCGGCGTCCCAGTCGCTGGGGAAATCCTTTGCGGTGAAGATGCCGGTCAGGATCAGCCCCGCCAGGGCTGCCATCCGCCCCAGAAGAGAGGCAAAATCAATGCGCGCCTGCTGGGCCAGTTCCACCGCCCTATTGGGATCATGGCCCAAGGCAAAAGCCGCCGCCCGGCGCATATCCTGTTTAAGCCACATCAGCACCCGCACGCAGACGGCATCGCCTATGGCGCACAGGGCCAAGGAAAAATACGCGCACACCGGCGCGGGCTTGCCCAGGGAATGGATGAAAAACACCAGACCCAAAAGCCACAAAACCAGTCCGATCATCAGCAGGGGATTGGGGTCCGTATCCTGTTTCAGGCTTTTGCGCAGCACGGCGTCAGTTAGGACGCTGGCCGCGCAGGCGCACAGCAGGCCAATGCCCATGCATAAAAGCAGTGTGCCAGCGGTCAAAGCAATATAGGTATAACTCATGACCAGCGTGATCTGCAGCGCCGCTGCCGCTGCCAGCATGATATCCATGAACATGCGGTATGCGTGTGCGCCGCGCAGGACGCCGATTTCCTGCTTCTCCTCCTCGGTAAAGACGTGCTTTCTGTCCTCCATACGTTCTGGGGAGAAGGCTTCCAAAATGCCGCTGACCATGCAGCCTGCCGACAGCGCCCACATCGCATTGCGGTCCGGGGAATTTAAGAGCAGGATAACCGGCACCAAGATCAACAACTGGACGCCTAAAACGCGCACGGCTTTTTCACGGGCCGCAGGGGCGCGCTCCCGCACGTACCTGGTCAGCCACAGCCGAAGCAGCATGCACAGCACGACGCCACACAGCCGCCAGAAAGCAGGATCACTGAGAGAGACGTGACATACCGCTATCAGCACGACTAAAAGCAAGACCAGCGCGGTCAAAAGCGCCGCGCCTGCCCTGCGCGCAGCTTGGGAAACGACGTCCCGGCTGGGCCGCCGCAGGGAAGCGAACAAAAGGGCGCACTGGCCCGTTAAATAAATCGCGCCGCCCATGATGGGCATGTTAAGCAGCACGCTGGACGCCAGCATGCAGAATAAACAGGAAAACAATGTGCCCATGGTCATCAAGCCGCGCACGGCATGGAAGTCTTGTTTTTCTTGCTGCAAAACCGCAGCCTCCTCTCCGTTTACCCTTCCATTGTACCGCGAAACCCCAAAAATCGCAAGTAAAAAACAGCGCCGGAAGCGCTGTTCGGAGTTGAGAGTTGAGAGTTGAGAGTTGAGAGTTGGGAGTTGAGAGTTGAGATTAAATAGTATTTCAAATACCGTAAGCCGATTATAAACCAACTATATAAATCTCCAATCTCCACACTCCACTCTCCACACTCCACTCTGTTTTACTTCCCGATGACCGGCGTCCAGTAAGCCTGCTGGTAAATATCGGTGATCCGATAGGTGACCAAGGCCTTGCTCTTATCGGGCAGGTATACGCTGCTGACCTTGAGCTCGCCGTCCACGGTGATGGACTTGCCAAAGGCGTAGCTTGCGGTGTAATTCTGGTCGTAATCGTACAGGTCGGCCAGGAACACGATTTCCGCGCCCTGCTCCAGTTCGTCCAGGGCCTTGGCAACGGTTTCGGTTTCATCGGTGTACACGGCCCGGGCTCCGGCCACGTAGCCGTCCTCGTGCTCGTTATCGAACACGATGAGCAGGTCCATGCGAACGCCATTCACCAGGGCGGGCACCCGGCCTGTGATGATCCAGCCGCCGTTATCCAGGTACTGGCTGGTTTCATGATAGTAGGGCACGGGCTGACCGTTCAGCGCCAGCCAGGTGCCGTCCATATCGGCAACCAGGCGGCCCAGTTCGTCGAAGGAGAACAGATTATCCAGGCCCAAGTCCACATAGCCCGCGCCGTTATCGTAGAATACGTTCTGATCCACGCCCGTGACCAGCGCCCACTGTTCGGGCGTCAGGTCCAGCGCCCAGTTTTCACCGGTCTGCGTGAACACAAGCTGGCTGGCGTCTAAGATATGGGCGGTCAGATATTCGGTCAGATCGTTTCCGCTCAGGGCGCGGCCGGAAAGAAAGCCGGTATTGTCCGCATCCAGGCCCGCTACCCGATTATAGCCGCCGCCCAGGAAGGCGGAAAGCAGATCGCTGATCATGTCGTCCGAGGAGGAAGAGGACGCGCTGCCGGAAGAAGAACCGAACAGGGAGCCCATCAGCCCGCCGCCGCTGGCAACGGCCTGCCCGCTGGCTTCCACCCCGGCAAAATCGCGGATGGCTTGGGAATAGCTGTCGTCCATGCCGATGGCGGCATAGGTGCTCACCGCTTTATCCACGTTGGAAACCTTGTTGTAGGGGAAGTAAATGGACAGCCCGTGGGCGTTGGAAATGTTGTTGATGCGGTTGTATTTCACCGCTTCCTTGAGCACCTTGGCCAGCGCCGTGCTTTCCGACGTATTCAGGTGGGCGCACAGGTCGGTCAGGTCCACCTGATCGATGCGGCTGGACTGGGCGAATTCACGGCTGCCGTTGCGGGCGGCGGAAACGGTCTGATACTCTTTATTGGAGATCATGGTGGAAACGGACTTGGAGAAGGCCGTCAGCTTTTCGGGCACGGTGTGCTCCAATTCCGCCAGGTCGATCACGGACAGGGTGGTTTGCTGACCCCGGCAGGAGGAAGCACACTTGCTCACGAAATCGTCGCAGATTTTCTGGCCGATTTCCAGGGTATCCATGGAGGTGTTTTTACCCCAAGCCGTGAGCCAGTCGGTGTAATACCAGCCGATGCCCGGCTCGGTTTCCTCGGAGGCGATCAGGTAATCGGCGTGTTTGCTGCACATGAGGGCGTTTTCCACCGTCGCCATCAGGCAGGCGTCGAAGCCGATGAAATCGAACTTGACCCCGCCGTTTTCAAAGGCGGTGTTCAGCCCAGCCAGGGTCATGGAGCCGGAGCGGGTGTTCTTTTCGTCGTAGCCGTAGCCGCTGACGGAGCCGGAGCCATGGTCCCACAGGATCAGGGCGTAGCGGTTGGCCTTGAAATTCTTGGCGCAGTACTGAATGAAAGCGCTGAGGGTGGCGGGATTGGTCATGGAGGTGGTGCCCGCATTGTCCTCTAAGCAGGTCATTTTGCCGTTGTCGATCTGCCAGATCTGGTTCACCTTGGAGGACACCTTGTCGTTGCGCCAGTTGGTGCTGCCGCCGGTGAACACGATCAGCTTGATCTTGCTGCCTAAGGTGGCGTTCAGCATTTCCTGCAGGTCCTTGGTGCCCATGGCGCTGCGGCTTTCCAGGTCCGCCCCGCACATGTACACCATGATGGTCACTTTATCCTTGCCATTTCCGGCGATGGCGGTATATTTATCCCGGCTTCCGGAGGCCACATTGCGGTTCAGCACCCCGGAAACCACCGTGGAAATGGCGGTGTTCAGGGTGGAAGCGCCGGAGGAAGACGTGCTGCCGTATCCCGTCTGGCCGCTGTACCAGCTTCCGCCCAAGAGGGAGGAAAGCAGATCGGAGGAAGAACTGCTCGTCTGGGCCTGGGTAGAGGTAGAGGAAGAACCCATCAGCCCGGAGAGGATGGAGGACATGGTGCCGCTGCTGCTTTGGCTTCCCGTCAGGCCGCCCAGCAGGGAAGACAGGGTGTCGTCGCTGCTGCTGCTCTGAGTCCCCGTCAGGCCCGACAGCAGGGAAGAAGTGCTTTGGGTATTATTGGAGGTATTGCTGGAGCCGCCGCCAAACAGGCCGGAAAGCCCCCCGCCGCCGCCCAGCAGCAGCACCGCCACCACCGCGATAATGATCAGCAACGGGCTCTTGCCGCCGCCTGCCCGCTGGGTGCTCTGGGTGCCGCTGGCCCGCTGGGTGTTCTGGGGCGTTCCGCCGCCGGACACGGGGGGCCGCTGGGCGGAAGATGGACGGCTGGCTTGCTGCTGGGGCCGGGATTGCTGGCCGTAGGCGCTTTGCTGGCTGGTCTTCTGGGCCTTCGCCTGTTGGCTGAAAGGGCTTTGCGTATTGCTCTGCTGGGGCCGCGTCTGCTGGCTGAAGGGATTCTGCTGGGGGCGGCCCGCGCCAAAGGGGTTGGAGGCCGCGCCGCTGGGCCGGTTCTGCTGGGGCTGCGCGTTTCCCGCAGAGGTGCTGTGAGTATTCATACTGCCGCCAGCTTGACCGGACACATTTTGGGGCCGCGCCATAGGCCGGTTCTGCGCGTTGGTCTGTCCGGCGGTGCGCTGATTTCCCGCGCCCGCCTGCTGGTCCTTTCTGTCCTGATAACCGTTTTGGTCCCCCACCGGGCCGTCCGTTTGGGCCGGGCCGTGGGTCTGCATGGCGCTCTCATCCGCCACGCCGGTTACTTTCTTTTTCCGATTCAAAGGGCCGTTTCCCTGCATAATGATCCCTTCCTTATTTCATTTATTGAACCCCGCGCGAAGGCGGAAATGATGCTATGATCATTATAGCACGCTTTGCCCGGTTCGTCAAAAATAAAATAGTGAAAAAATGCTCTTGACATATACCACCCAGGGGTATATACTCGATATACCCCATTGGGGTATATTTTTCGGAGGAATGGGCACAATGAATCAGGAAGAAATGGTTTGTCCCTGCCATAAAACCAGGGAGAGAACAGAAGAAGAATACACCCGCCTGATCCACCGGCTGAACCGCATCGAGGGACAGGTGCGGGGCATCCGGGGCATGGTGGAAAAGAACGCCTACTGCACGGATATCTTAGTGCAGGTGGCGGCGGTGAACGCGGCGCTGGCGGCCTTCAACAGGGAACTGCTGGGCCAGCACATCAAAACCTGCGTGAAGCGGGACATTTTGGCGGGGAAGGACGAAACCATCGACGAGCTGCTCAACACCCTGCAAAAAATGATGAAGTAAAGCAGCGCTCAAAGTTCAGAGTTCAGATGAAGTTTGATCTGACAAGTTTGCTTGCGGTTCCTTTTATTTGACTAAATAAACCTGAACTCTGAACTCTAAAAGAATCGAAAGGGATCAATTATGAAGCAGTATACCGTAACGGGTATGAGCTGCGCGGCGTGCAGCGCCCGGGTGGAAAAAGCGGTCAGTCAGGTGCCAGGCGTGCAAAGCTGCGCGGTGAGCCTGCTGACCAACAGCATGGGCGTGGAGGGCACGGCCAGCGAAAGCGACATCATCCGCGCCGTGGAAGAGGCGGGCTACGGGGCCCGAAGCAAGGATGCTTCCTCCACTGCTCAAGCATCCGCCGTAAGCAAAGAAGACGCCCTGGCAGACCATGAAACGCCTAAGCTGAAAAAGCGGCTGTTCACCTCCCTTGGCTTTCTGATCGTGCTCATGTATATATCCATGGGGCATATGATGTGGAACTGGCCCCTGCCCGCGTTCATGGCGGACAATCATGTGGCCATGGGGCTGGCGCAGATGATTTTAGCCGCCATCGTCATGGTGATCAACCAGAAATTCTTCATCAGCGGCTTCAAAAGCCTGTGGCATAAGGCCCCCAATATGGACACCTTAGTGGCCTTGGGTTCGGCGGCCAGCTTCTGCTGGAGCGTGTACGTGCTCTTTGCCATAACCACGGCTCAAACCCACGGCGACGGGGAAGCGGTGATGGGGTACATGCACGAATTCTACTTTGAATCCGCCGCCATGATCCTGACCCTGATCACCGTGGGAAAAATGCTGGAAGCCCGATCCAAGGGCAAAACTACCGACGCTCTGAAAAGTCTGATGAAGCTGGCCCCGCAAAATGCCGCCCTGATTCGTAACGGCCAGGAGGTCACCGTGCCCATCGAGCAGGTGCAGCCCGGCGACATCTTCATTGTGCGTCCCGGCGAAAGCATCCCGCTGGACGGCGTGGTGGTGTCCGGCGGCAGCGCGGTGAACGAAGCGGCGCTGACGGGTGAAAGCATCCCTGTGGATAAAGGCGAGGGCGACAGCGTATCCGCCGCAACAGTGAACCAGTCCGGCTTCCTGCAATGCCGGGCGACCCGGGTGGGGCAGGATACCACCCTCTCCCAGATCATCAAAATGGTCAGCGACGCGGCGGCAACCAAGGCCCCCATCGCCAAGGTGGCGGATAAGGTTTCCGGCGTGTTCGTGCCGGTGGTCATTTCCATCGCGGTCATTACAACGATCATTTGGCTGCTGCTGGGCCAGACCTTCGGTTACGCCCTGGCCCGGGGCATTTCGGTGCTGGTCATTTCCTGCCCCTGTGCCTTGGGGCTCGCCACGCCGGTAGCCATCATGGTGGGCAACGGCTTAGGCGCGCGGCACGGCGTCCTGTTCAAAACCGCCGTTTCCCTGGAGGAAGCGGGCAAGGCCCAGATCGTGGCTCTGGACAAGACCGGCACCATCACCAGGGGCGAACCCCAGGTGACAGACGTGCTGCCGGGAGACGGTGTTTCCGAAAACGAACTGCTGAACGCCGCTTTTGCCCTGGAGCGTAAAAGCGAACATCCCCTGGCCCGCGCCGTCGTTGCCTACGGGGAAAGCAAGGGCCTGACCGGTCGGGAAATCGAAGCCTTTACCGCCCTGCCCGGCAACGGCCTGACGGGTAGGCTGAATGGCGAAGCCCTGCTGGGCGGCAGTCAGAAATTCATAGCCTCCAAAGTCAGCTTGTCTGACGATTTGATGAAAAAGGCGGACCGATTGGCGGAAGAAGGGAAAACGCCCCTGTTCTTCGCTAAAAATGAACGAGCCCTGGGCGTCATCGCCGTGGCGGACACCGTGAAGGAGGACAGCCCGGAAGCCATCCGGCAGCTGCAAAATATGGGCATCCGCGTGGTCATGCTCACCGGCGACAACGAGCGCACCGCCCAGGCCGTGGGCAAGCAGGCGGGGGTGGACGAGGTGATCGCCGGCGTGCTGCCGGAGGGCAAGGAGCAGGTGATCCAAAAGCTCAAAAAGCAGGGCAAGGTGGCCATGGTGGGCGACGGCATCAACGACGCCCCGGCCCTCACCCGGGCGGATATGGGCATCGCCATCGGCGCGGGCGCCGACGTAGCCATCGACGCGGCGGACGTGGTGCTCATGAACAGCCGTTTGACCGACGTGCCCGCCGCCATCCGTTTGAGCCGCGCCACCCTGCGCAACATCCATGAAAATCTGTTCTGGGCCTTTATCTACAATATCATCGGCATCCCCTTAGCGGCGGGGGCGTTCATTTCCCTGTTCGGCTGGACCATGAACCCCATGTTCGGGGCGGCGGCCATGAGCATGTCCAGCTTCTGCGTGGTATCCAACGCGCTGCGGCTCAACTTCTTTGACCTGTACAGCGCGAAACGGGATAAAAAAATCAAGATCAAGGAGAGAAAAACCATGGAAAAGACGTTGAAAATCGAAGGCATGATGTGCATGCACTGCTCCGGCCGGGTGCAGAAGGCCCTGGAAGCCATCGACGGCGTGGTGAGCGCCAATGTGAGCCACGAAACCGGCACTGCCGTTGTCACCCTGAGCCAGAACGTGGCCGACGACGTGCTGAAAAAGGCCGTCACCGACGCGGGATACGAAGTAGTGGGCTGAAAACAGCACGATAAACACGGGGAGAGGGAGGACCGGCCGGCGGCGGTCCTCCCTCTTCGTTCAGTCAGGCAGCCGTACGGTGACGCCCGCTTTGAAATCCTCCGGGGCCAGGCAGGGGTTCACCCGCAGCAGGGACGCAATGGGAATGCTGTACTGCATGGCGATGGTTTCCAGGGTATCGCTGTCGCCCAGCACCACGCTGGCGGGCAGGGGACAGGCGATGTTGGTTTCGGGAATGCACACGATATCGCCGCTGTTCAGGGCGTCCAGGTCCTTATCGGCGTTGGCGGTTTTCAGGGTGTGATAGCTCAGATTGTAGCGCAGCTGCAAATCGCTGGCTGTTTGCCCCTCCTGCACCACGGCCCTTCTGTTGGCGGGGCAGACATATCCTGTGCCGCTGTTTTCCTGATTGCCGTTATCCGGCTGGGCCGGTTCGCATGACGTTCCGCAGTTGTTTTGACCGGGCTGGTCGGCGGCGGGGGTTTCGGCGGTGTTGCAGTAAGGAATGCGCAGCACGTCCCCTACCGTCAGCCGGGCGGGAGGAATATCGGGATTGGCCTCCAGTAGGTCCCTTAACTGCACGCCGGTGCGCTGGGCGATGAGATAAAAGCTGTCGCCCCGGCGGACGGTGTAGCTGTAGGAGCAATTGTTCTGCGTTTCGGACATGTGATCCACCCCTTTCCTGATTTACAGTCCTATTCTATGCATGCGCAGGGGAAGGGTGCGGTGTTTTCCTGAATTTGCTGTTTATTGCGGGAAAATTGGCCAAGGATTGATAATATTCTCAGCGTGATTGCGCAAAAAAACGCCGGATCGCTCCGGCGGAAAATATCATGAAGATCGATGCTGCTTACTTAAGAGCAATGTCCGCGCAGATCGGAATATGGTCGGAAGCGTTTTGTGCGTCATGATCGATGATCGCGCTGAACAGCTTCACGTCCACCTGATCGTTGACGAAAAGGTGATCCACACAGAGGTCCCTGCTCTCCGTGTTGGGGGCCTCCTGGTAGCCGAAGAAGGTGGAACAGTCGTAAGCGAGCACGTCCGCTTCATACTTGGCGTCCTGAACGCCCGCTGCATTCATGAAGTTTAGGTACAGCTCCGTTTGGTCGGGGGTGTTGAAGTCACCCGCCAGGATCACCGGAAGACCTTCGTACTTTTTTACCGTATCGGCGGCAAAGGACGTAAGGTCTTCCATATTGCGGGCATATTTATCCGGCGTGTCCCGCGGCGCGGGATGGGTGTTGGTAACAACAAATTGAGCGCCGTCGTTCAGCCATTCAAATACGGCGATGGAAAATACCCGGGCGGCGTCCCTGAAATCCAGATCCAGAATGTATTCATCCACCAATTTGACCGTCTGGGGGTTATACAGGAAAGTGGTACAGCAGTAAATGAATCCTTCGGCGTTGCTCTTGCGGCAGGCAAAGGCATATTCGCCGGTATCCACCAGCAGCGGGATCAGGGCTTTATGCCATTTTGCGCCTGCTTCCTGAATGGCGGCCACGTCGGGGCGGTACGAACGCAGGATATCCGCCACGATTTCATCCCGGCCCTGCACCGAAACGCGGCTCCAATCCGGATGCATGATATTGTAGGACATGATGCGGAGCTCCGCGCCCTCCGCCAATGTAAGGGATTCAGCGGCGCACAGCGAGGGGATGAGCAGCGCCAGGACGAGCGCAAGACTGAAAAATCTTTTCATGACGGGTTCTCCTTTCTGCAAAAGCCTATTTGATTTCGATAAACAGATCAAGCGATCCTTTTTCATCGGGCGCAACGACCAGGTTCGCCGCTTCAAAACCGGGCGCCAAATTGAATACGTGGCCCTTGTAATTGATGCCCGTAGCGGAAGCGACGCGCAGTTTGCCGTCCAGCAAGATGCCTTTCCCCGCAATCACAGGCGGATGATCGGATGGACAAATGATGGGCAGGATCAGCGGCGCGTTGGCTGTCCCTTTGATGGACAGGCCGCGTTCGGTCAGCGTATATTCCAGGACGTATGCATCCCCGCTGGGGGAGGCCTGATGGTCAATATCGCACAGAGCGCCTGATACGCAGGCGACGGTGCGGTCGGGAAAGGCTTCTGTGGTTACGGACGCCGTGAAATCATATACTTGGGAATAGACCGTTCCATTTTCTTTTTTCTCCAGCCGCGGGCACAGGGAGCCTTGCAGGCCTATTTTGCGCGTCAACTGCTGATTCAGCGGTTCTCGCAGGGAAAAGTCCGTATTGGCCGACGCGATGACCGGCCCGTAAGCGCGGTGCCACAGCATGGTCACCGCCCCGCCGGAAGCGTGCCCGCCCTTCATGTAGGGAAAGTCCCCGGCGCAAACGGTCATCCGCCAATCGCCGCACGAGAGACGGTAGGTTTCGATTTCCGGGTAGTATTTTACGGGTTCCGGGTCGTCAGAGGGGAGAGCGGTGCGCTCGAATTCCGCCACGCCCTCGTCCAATGATTGCGCGATCGCCTTAGCGTGACAGAATGCGTGATGCGTGCAGGGGAGCTCGCCGTGAAGCCTGTAATGGGGTCCGCCGTATAGCAAGCCCTCCGTGCAGCACTGATACAGCAGCAGGTTCCGGTAGGCGGCTTCCGCGAACAGGGGTTCATCTTTGCCCAGTGCATTCAGCATTGGCTGGCACCCGTCGGCGGTGCGGCTTCCCCAATAGGTCCATTTGAAGTTGCGCGACCCGAAGCTGTTGTCCCACGCGCCGTCGGGAAGCATGAAATCCAGCTGGGCCCTGGCCGCCTCCCGAACGATGGACAGGGCGTTTGCATCCCCCATGGCTTCGGCGTACTCGAAAAGGGAAGGAAGCGTTTCTTCCACGTTGTAGCCCACGTCCACCGCACACCCGCCCCGCGGGGTAGCGCTTCTCTTTAGGCTGCCTTCGCCGTACACGAGCCCTTGCTCGGAAATGTGCCGAAAGCAAAAATCCGCCAATCGCTTCGCCTGCGCAAGCATGGGGCCGCAATCGAAGTAACGGCCGGTCAGCGCCATGGCGGCAGCGTTGGCGGCGATATAATTGATGTTGAAACGGCCTTCCGGGGTGATGCCGTCCTGGAGCCACGAGGCCGCTTTGAACAGCCGTTCTTCCCAGGCAGCTTTTTCTTTCGCCGTCAGCAGCCCGCCGTGATACCGGAGCGCTTTTTCCAGACTGATGGCTGAAAACACAGTGGTGCCGTTCCAGGCGCTTTGCGAATCGTTATAGAAGCTTCCGTCGTCGCAGAGCATAAAAGCAGACCAGCGAAAAAGCGCCCTGGCGGCGTCTAAATATTTCGTTTCCCCCGAAAAATCCGCCATGGCCAGCAGCGGATAAATGGCTTCATGGCAGCGCCCGTGTATGTGCGAGCACGCCGGGCAGATCATCGCGCCGTCTATGGACGGATGAGCGGGATCTTTCAGCGTATAGGACAGCAGGGCATCCATCCATTCCTTCAGCAGCTGAAAGTATTCATTTCTAATGCAAGCGCGCATTGTTTTTTTCCTCCCTTACCGAAGCGGGAGACGCTTTACAGCTGTTCTCCGTCCGGCATGATATCATATTGTTCCGGCCGCTGAAACTCGATCAGCAAAACAAATGCAGAACAGTACGACCATGAATGACCAAGGGAAGTTCACACTTCATAAAACAGTATTTGACAGACATTAAGAAAAAGGCATCCGCGTGCTGGATTGATCAATACTGATGGTACACTTTGAATGGACTACTGTACTTTTATAGGTGCAGCAGTCCATTATTTTGTTTCTTTTTGGCTATTATGAATACCTCGGCGAACAGATTCGGGGGATAAAACTGACGCTGGCAGTGGAGAACGGCGTTCCGGAATATGATTCTAAGGAGAACATGCAAGGAGAGACCAAGTTCAGAATCTGGCTGATTAACAGACTTTTGGGTTATCATCAACCAAAATACCTTTTCACGCTGCGGAACAGGCCCATATCGTAATTACCGGGCACATTCTTGTACAGGCCCACGTCGATGCGCTCGCTGTGGCCCATTTTGCCCAGGACCCGGCCGTCGGGGGAGAGGATGCCCTCGATGGCGGCAACGGAGCCGTTGGGGTTAAACAGGATATCATCGGTAGGATTGCCGTCCAGGTCCACGTACTGGGTGGCGACCTGGCCGTTGGAGATGAGTTTTTTCAGCACTTCGTCGCTGCACAGGAAGCGGCCCTCTCCGTGGCTGATGGGCACGGTGAAAATGTCGCCGGGCTTCGTCTCCATGAGCCAGGGAGAATTGTTGGAGGCCACCCGCGTGCGCACCAAACGGCTCTGATGGCGGCCGATGGTGTTGTAGGTGAGTGTCGGCGCGGCGGCGCTGGGAGCGGTAATTTTGCCGAAAGGAACCAACCCCAATTTGATCAGTGCCTGGAAGCCGTTGCAGATTCCCAGCATCAGGCCGTCCCGGTTGTCTAATAAATCGTGAACGCCGTCCGCCACCGCCGCGCTGCGGAAGAAGGCGGTTATGAATTTACCGCTGCCGTCCGGCTCGTCGCCGCCGGAGAAGCCGCCGGGGATGAACACGATCTGGGCGTTTTTGAGGGCCTTGGCAAAGCGCTCCACGGAATCGGAAACGCCCTGGGCGGAAAGGTTGTTCAGCACCAGGATTTCTCCCTTGAGACCAGCTTTTTCAACGGCTTTCAGGGAATCGTATTCGCAGTTGGTGCCGGGGAACACGGGAATGAGGACGCGAGGAACGGCCACAGACTTTTGGTGCCGGATCACGGGCCTGCTTTGGGCGGTGATGACGGGGATTTCTTGTTTTCCCGGCACGGTGGCGGGGAACACGTTTTCCAGCCGGGCTTCGTAGATTTGGGACAGCTCGTTAAGGGACAGGCTTTCGTTCCGCCAGGAGAAAAGCCCGCTGTCCGAGGTGCGGCCTAAGCATACGCCGATGGGCATATCTTCCGCCAATTCCACAATAAATGCGCCGTACTGCTTGCGGAAAAGCAGCTCCAGGGAAAGATTCTCGTCAAAGGTGAAGCCCAAGCCGTTTCCCAGGGCCATTTTGAGCACGCCCTCCGCCGCGCCGCCCCTTTCGACGGCCCAGGCAGACAGGGCTTTGCCGCTTCGCAGCAGATCATGGACCTGGGAAAGCAGGGCCAGGAAGGATGCTTTTTCAGGCAGGCTGTTTTGATCGTAAGCCGGGGACATCAGGACCGTTTTATGCCCCGCGCCCTTGAATTCGGGGGAACGTACGTTGCCGATCTTCCCGGTGGTCACGGCGAAGGAAACCAGGGTGGGGGGCACGTCGAGGTTTTCAAAGGTGCCGCTCATGCTGTCCTTGCCGCCGATGGCGCCGCAGCCCAAATCCCATTGGGCCTGCAAAGCGCCCAGCAGGGCGGCCAGGGGTTTGCCCCAGCGGTCGGGCTTACCCTGGGGCTTTTCAAAATACTCCTGGAAAGTGAGGTAAACGTCCTTCATGTCCGCGCCGCTGGCAATTAGCTTGGCAACGGACTGGGCCACGGCCAGATACGCTCCCCGGTAGGGACTGGCTTCCATGGTATAGGGATCGTAACCCCAGGCCATGAAGGAAACGGTGTCGGTGTCGCCCTGTTCCCGTGAAATCTTGTGCGCCATGGCCTGAATGGGGGTCAGTTGGTTTTTGCCGCCGAAGGGCATGAGTACCGTGCCCGCGCCGATGGTGGAGTCGAAGCGTTCGGAAAGACCCCGCTGGGAGCACACGTTCAGGTCGTTCGCCAGATTGCGGTAAGCGGAGGAAAAATCCGTAGGAATCGTCAGGTTTTCCGGCTTGGGCGCGATGACGTGGGCCGCGGTTTCCTTGGGCGCGCCGTTGGAATTGAGGAAAGCCCGGGAGATGTTCACGATGGTCTGGCCCCGCCATTTCATGGTGAGCCGGGGGTCCGCCTGCACCACGGCCACAATTGTGGCTTCCAGGTTTTCGGCGTCGGCCAGGGTGATGAATCTTTCCGCGTCCTGGGGAGCTACCACCACGGCCATGCGCTCCTGGCTTTCGGAAATGGCCAATTCCGTGCCGTCCAGGCCCTCGTACTTCTTGGGCACTTTGTCCAGGTCGATGGCGATGCCGTCCGCTAATTCGCCGATGGCGACGCTTACGCCGCCCGCGCCGAAGTCGTTGCAGCGCTTGATGAGCAGGGAGGCTTCTTTATTGCGGAAAAGCCGCTGGAGCTTGCGCTCCTCCGGCGCGTTGCCCTTCTGCACCTCCGCGCCGCAGGTGTCGATGGACTGGAGGGTGTGGGCCTTCGACGAGCCGGTGGCCCCGCCGCAGCCGTCCCGGCCCGTGCGTCCGCCCAGCAGGATGATGATGTCGCCGGGAGCGGGCGCCTCCCGCCGCACGTTTTCCGCCGGGGCGGCGGCGATGACCGCGCCGATCTCCATGCGCTTGGCGGCGTAGCCGGGATGGTATAATTCATGCACCTCGCCGGTGGCAAGGCCGATCTGGTTGCCATAGCTGGAATAGCCCGCCGCCGCCGTGGTGACGATCTTGCGCTGGGGCAGCTTGCCGGGCAGGGTTTCGGAAAGGGGCGCGGTGGGGTCGGCGGCCCCGGTAACGCGCATGGCGGCGTACACGTAGGCCCGGCCGGAAAGGGGGTCGCGGATGGCCCCGCCGATGCAGGTGGCCGCGCCGCCGAAGGGCTCGATTTCCGTGGGATGGTTGTGGGTTTCGTTTTTGAACAGCAGCAGCCACTTTTCCGGGCCCTTTTCCGTCTCCACGTCGATTTTCACCGTGCAGGCGTTGATTTCCTCAGATTCGTCCAGCTTGGAAAGCAACCCCTGCTTTTTCAGATACTTGGCCCCGATGGTCGCCATATCCATGAGGGTGATGGGCTTTTTGATTCTCAGCTCTTCCCGCGCTTCCAAATAGCGCTCATAGGTCTTTTGCGCCGCCGGATCGTCGATTCGTACGTCCTTCAAATGGGTCAGGAAGGTGGTGTGCCGGCAATGGTCGCTCCAATAAGTGTCCAGCATGCGGATCTCGGTCAGGGTGGGGCAGCGGTTTTCCGCCTTGAAGTAATCCTGGCAGAATTTCAGGTCATCCCCGTCCATGGCAAGGCCGTACTTTTTCACAAAGGCCAGCAGGTCTGCTTCGTCCAGGAAGAGGAAATCATGCAGGGTTTCCACCATGGGCGGCGCGTCGTAGGCGGTTTTCAGGGTGTCGAAGGGGGCCAGGGACGCTTCCCGGCTCTCCACGGGGTTGATCACGTATTTTTTGATTTTTTCCCGGTCGGCTTCCGTCAAATGGCCGTACAGCGAATACACCCTGGCAGAACGCACGATGGGGCGCTCCCCCTGGGAAATCAACTGGATGCACTGGGCCGCGCTGTCTGCACGCTGGTCGAACTGGCCGGGCAGGTATTCCACGGCGAACACGGAAGCGCCGTCCGCCTCGGGCATTGCTTCCGAAATGTTGTCCAGAGGCGGTTCGGAAAACACGGCGGTTTTGGCGGTTTCAAACAGCGCTTCGTCGATGCCCTCCACGTCGTACCGGTTCAGCATCCGCAGGTTTTTCAGGGATGCGACGCCTAACAGATTGACCAAATCGTTCTTTAAGCTCTGGGCCTCGTGATCCAGCCCCGGCTTTTTTTCCACATAAACGCGGTAAACCACGGCTTACCCCTCCTTGCTCAGTGCGCGCTGGCCGATGTCCCGGCGGTAAAAGGCGTTGTCAAAGTGGGTTTTTTCCACGGCGGCGTAGGCTTTTTCAATGGCGGCTTTCAGGCTGTCCGCCGTGGCGGTCACGCCCAGCACCCGGCCTCCGTTGGTGAGCAGCTCGCCGTTATCGCCCAGCTTCGCCCCGGCCACGTAGGTGGTGATTTCGTCGGTATCCGAGGTCAGGGTAATGGGGAAGCCCTTTTCGTAATGCTGGGGATAGCCTTTGGAGGCCATGACCACGCAGCAGGCCGCGCCGGACGAAAATTCCACGGGGCAGGCGTCCAGCGTTTCATTGCGCACCGCCTGCATGACGGTCAGCAGGTCGGACTTCAGCAGGGGCAGCACCACCTGGGTTTCCGGGTCGCCGAAACGGCAGTTGTATTCGATCACCTTGGGGCCGTTTTTCGTGACCATGAGGCCGAAGTACAGGCAGCCCTTGAAGGGACAGCCCTCGTTTGCCATGGCGCGGATGGTGGGCAGGAAGATTTCATTCATGCAGCGTTCCGCGACTTCGGGCGTGTAATAAGGGTTGGGCGCGATGGTGCCCATGCCGCCTGTGTTCAGGCCCTTGTCCCCGTCCAGGGCCCGCTTGTGATCCATGGAGGAAACCATGGGTTTGACGGTTTTGCCGTCGGTGAAAGCCAGCACGGAAACCTCCGGCCCTTCTAAGAATTCCTCAATGACCACCCGGCTGCCGCTGTCGCCGAAGACCTTGTTTTCCATCATATCCGAAACGGCGGCTTCCGCTTCGGCAAGGGTCTGAGCGATGATGACGCCCTTGCCCAGAGCCAGGCCGTCCGCTTTAATGACGGCGGGCAGGGGCGCGGTTTTGAGGTACGCTTTCGCCGCCTCCGGGTCGGTGAACACCTGATAGGCGGCGGTGGGGATGCCGTACTTCTTCATCAATTCCTTGGCAAAGACCTTGCTGCTTTCGATGCGGGCGGCAGCCTGGGTGGGGCCGAAGGCGGGAACGCCCGCATTTTCCAGCGCGTCCACCGCGCCCAGGGCCAGGGGGTCGTCCGGGGCCACCACGGCGAAATCAATATTTTTGATCACCGCGAAATCCACGATCTCGTCAATTTCCTTGGCCCCGATGGGCACGCACACCGCGTCCTTCGCTATGCCGCCGTTTCCGGGGAGGGCGTAAATGGTTTCTGCTTCGGGATTTTTTTTCAGGGATTTAATGAGGGCGTGTTCCCGCCCGCCGGAACCGACGACCAGAATGTTCATGAAGTGCCTCCTCTTGAAAAATCAAATGGGAATAAACGCCGCGATCACCGCGAACACAACGGCGGGCAGCAGGTTCGCCACCCGGATTTTCTTTCCCCAGACCAAATTCAAGCCCACGCAGAAGATTAAGATGGAGCCGATCAGGGATAGATACTGCATGGCCAGATCCGTCATGACGGGCTTCAAAAAAGAAGCAAAAACGGTGATCAAGCCTTCAAAGACCAGCACCGGAATGGACGAAAACCCTGCGCCCTTTCCCAGCGAGCATGTCATGACCATGATAATGATGAAGTCCAAAACCGCCTTTGTGGCCAGGATAGACCAGTCGCCCAAAATGCCGTCCTGGATAGCGCCCACAATGGCCATAGCGCCGATGCATACCGTCAGGGAGGCGGTGACAAAGGCATTGACGAAATCTTTGTCTTTGGCGTTTCCGGTTTTCCGCTTCAGCCATTCCCCAAAACGCTCAAACCAGCCTTCAATATTGACCGCTTCGCCAATAAACGCGCCCAGGGCCAGACAGACCGTAACCAGCATGGCCTGACCGCTGGTGATAACGCCCTCGCTGACCGTCAGCATGCCCTGCATGGCCCCGGCGATGCCGATAAACAGAACGCTGACGCCGCAGGCGGCGGTCAGGGAGGATTGATGCCGTTCCTTGAGCAGCTTTCCGAAAAAATGCCCGGTGAACCCGCCCAGTACAATGGCCGCAGTGTTGATGATCGTTCCGAATCCAAACATACTTTCACCTAAAAATGCTTTATGCCGCCGGTTGCAGTTTGGCCCTGATTCGCAAAGCCGCTTCGATGTGCATGATCCAGTGCCGGGAGAAGGGCATCTGGATCAGGCCGCGCACGTCCTTTTCGCACCAGTAGTCGATCAGCCAATGGGCGCTTTCATCTTCGCTGACCACATGCAGGGCTTCCAGGGCCGCTTTTCTTTCCTCCGGAATCTTTCGTTTCAAATCCTCGCAGGAGAAACCCCGCAGGAGGCTTTCCGTGCTTTCCTTGACTTCGGACAGATAGGCGTAAAGCGCGTCCAAATTCAAGTTCGCCGAAAAATCCGCGATCTGCTGCTTTTTCAATTCGTTTCCCGTGGTGATGATAGGCGCTTTGATTCGTTGTTGATACTCACCCCGAAAGAAAACTTGCTCGTCCCCGTTAATGAGCGTGTGGGCCACGATGTCCTCGATGCGGAAAATGTGCCAAAGGGAATAGGCGACGGTTTTGCTGTGATAGCCGTTGGCGTTGATGAAGGGAATGGCGCTGAAATCCGCCGGGGCCAAGGCGTTCCGGAAGGAAAGAATCGTTTCCATGAGCTGGCCACGCAGGGCAAACAGGGTTTCCAGGCCCACCTGAAAGGTATCCTTTTTCCGAAGCTGGGCCTGCAAGGTTTTGTTCAGTTCAGACCATTCCTTGTTCACGCAAATCCCTCTCACTGACAAAGAAGATGCTTTTCTATGCTGGATAAAAGCGCGTCGGTACCGTCGGGCATATGACTCAAAAAGGTGACGATCAGGTTTTCATGAGGCAGGATAAGGCATCTCTGCCCCCATTTGCCGCTGACGCGGAAGCCGTTTCGATATTTCCAGAGAAAGTACCCATAGCCCCCTTCCCGGTTCATCTGCTGTACGGAGGAAGCCATTTTCACATAAGCTTCTGAAACGATCCTGTTTCCCTCATATATCCCGCCGCTGTACAGCAGCAGGCCCACGCGGCTTAAGTCGTTCACCGACAGTTTCATGCCGGAAGCGCCGTAGAAGTAACCGTCCGGGCACCGGTCATATTCCGCCCCGACGATTTCTAAGGGCTTAAAAATGTTTCTTTCGATGAACGTCCAGGCGTCCTCCTGAAGGGCTTCGGTCAGGGCCACGCCCACCAGATAGGCCGGAATGTTGCTGTATTCAAAGCGCGGGTTTTCCGGCGCGGGCAGGGGACAGGAAAGGGAAAACCGCAGGAAACTGCCGCCCTCGGGCCGGAAGGGATAACCCGCCACCGACATGCACAGCAATCGGTGCAGCGAAATGCTTCTGTACATGTCCCGCTGGGATTGCGTCATTTCCGAAACAAACCGTCGGGGCAGGTAATCCAGTACGCACCTTTGCAGGTCGATCTTTCCATGATCCCAGGCAACGCCTACGGCGATGGAGAGGATGCTTTTTGTGGCGGAATAAATGAGGTATTTTGTATCGCGGGTATTGCCGAAGCTGTGGGCCAACTGTCCGCCCAAATATACTTCCGCGCCGTACACCTGCCATTGATTGCTTTCAATATCCTGAACGAAAGCGTCAAAATCCAAGAGCTTCACTCCTATAGAAGGATAAAAAACGCGACAGTGGAAAACAGTATGCAAAAGAAATCAAGAGATTTCCACAAGAGGTTTCTTGGAAAGGGGTCTGGGGGAAACCATTCTTTGACTCAAAGAATGGTTTCCCCCAGTATATCCTCTCGTCTCAATGATGGAACAGCCGCATCCCCGTAAAGGCCATGACCATGCCGAAACGGTCGCAGGTTTCGATCACCTGATCGTCCCGGATGGAGCCGCCGGGCTGGGCCACGTAGGAAACGCCGGAGCGGCGGGCGCGCTCGATGTTGTCGCCGAAGGGGAAGAATGCGTCGCTGCCTAAGGAAACGCCGGTGATGGCGTCCAGGAAAGCGCGTTTTTCCTCACGAGTGAAGGGCGCGGGCTTTTCGGTAAAGAACTGCTGCCATTTGCCGTCGGCCAGCACGTCGTCGTCCCAATCGGACAGATATACGTCGATCACGTTGTCCCGGTCGGCGCGGCCTAAGGTGGGCAGGAAGGGCAGATTCAGCACTTTGTCGCTCTGGCGCAGGTGCCACTTGTCGGCCTTGTCGCCGGCCAGACGGGTGCAGTGGATGCGGCTCTGCTGGCCCGCGCCAACGCCGATGGCCTGGCCCTGGTAAGCGTAGCAGACGGAATTGCTCTGGGTGTATTTGAGGGTGATCAGGGAAATGATCAGGTCCCGCTTGGCTGCGGCGGGCAAGTCCTTTTTCGCGGTGGGGATGTTGGCGAGCAGGGCTTCGTTGATCTCGAAATTGTTCCGGCCCTGCTGGAAGGTGACGCCGAACACATCCTTGGTTTCCACGGGGTTGGGAATATAATCGGGGTCGATCTTGACGATATTGTAATTGCCCTTGCGCTTGGATTTGAGGAGTTCCAGGGCTTCGTCGGTGTAGCCGGGGGCGATGATGCCGTCGGATACTTCCCGCTTGATGATCTTCGCTGTGGTTTCGTCACACACGTCGGAAAGGGCGATCCAGTCGCCGAAGGAACTCATACGGTCGGTGCCCCGGGCGCGGGCATAGGCGCAGGCCAGGGGGGAATCATTTAGGCCCTCGATGTCGTCCACAAAGCAGGCTTTCGCTAATTTTTCCGGCAGGGGCAGGCCCACGGCGGCGCAGGTGGGGGAGACGTGCTTGAAGGAAGCGGCGGCGGGCAGGCCCAAAGCGGCCTTTAATTCCTTCACCAGCTGCCAGGAATTCAGCGCGTCCAGGAAATTGATGTAGCCGGGACGGCCGCAGAGGATTTCAAAGGGCAGGTCGCTGCCGTCCTTCATATAGACCTTGGCGGGCTTCTGGTTGGGGTTGCAGCCGTATTTCAGTTCAAATTCTTTCATGGCTTATCTCTCCTGTTACTGATGTTTATTCAGAATGCGGGTTTCCACGCCGCTGTCTTTCAGGCTGATATACCGCACGAACAGGGAAATCTTGTTATTTTCGTTCAGGTTTTCCCAAACGGCTTTTGTGAAATCGTCGATGTCGTCCATGGTTTCGATCTGCTCCGGTTCTCCCTCGAAGGAGGGCAGGGGCTTGCCGTCGCCGATATAGGTGTGGATGAAGTGGCCAAGGCCCGCCACAGGCGCAAAATCGAAGGTGAAGCGGTTGCAGCGCTTGCCTTCCCCGTCGGCGGATTTGAGGATGCTCATCTGATACCACCAGCACTTGTCCCAGTGCAGCAGGGCGCTGATGCGGGGGGTATAGTTGGGCTTGTCCGGCTCAAAGCCCCGGGTGCGCAGGGCGTTTTCAAAGCTGTCGCCCTTTTTCAGGAAATCCCGGATGGTGTCGGTCTGGTCGCCGTTGGTGACGATCAGAGCGTTTTTCACGGTCCGCACCGGCGCGTAGATGATGAGGGAGGGGTCCTCCACCTTGCTTTCGTCGAAGGGATAGATCATCACGTCGTCCCCTTCGGCACGAAAAATGCGGTTGCGGCTGTTTTCGCTGCGCCCCATGATGAAGTAGGCGGACACGGCCTGAGTACCGTCCGGCGTCAGGCCCACGACGATGCCGCGGCCGGGGTAAGAATTGGCGGAGAGAAGGGAAGCGATAGAGGATTTCTGCATATTGGATGGCCCCTTTCGTTTGTATGTAGAGGTTAAGGCGTAAAGCTTGACAGTCAATAAGTGTTTTTCAGACAAAAGAGAAGCCATTTTTCAGAATAGAAATCCAGTCTCTTTTGCAGTAAAGGAAGCGCGTAATATAGATCGATTGATCCGGCTCCGATACGGTATAAAATGCCAGGTAATTCTTGATCGGGACAAACCGAATTCCCCAGGCTTTAAGCACGGGATCATCCACCAAAGGGTATTTTTCGGGGAAACAGGTCAAGGCATACAATTTCCCTTCCGCTTCATCCAGCAGATCGTCAGCAGCCTGGGGATTCAGAAGCACATGTTCAATATAATCCGCGGCGCTGTTCAAATCTTTTTCCGCTGCTTGCGTGATATGAATTGCGTAGGTCATCTTTTGCGCCTCGCCCGGATATCCGCTATCGCTTCTGAAAAAAGCCGCGTTTTCCCAGATTGAATATCGTCAAGCCCTTCTTTAATGAGGCCGTAAAGCTCAAAGCGCCCAATTAATTGTTCATAGGCTTCAATGCTCATAACGGCCAAATCTCCTTTCCCGTTTTTTGTGATAAAAACAGGTTCGGAATACTGATGGCAAAAGTTGGAGATTCCGTTATAATCATTCCGAAGTTCAGCGCTGGATTTAATCGCAGGCATAGCGACACCTCCATTCAATGATAACAAAATTATAACGAAATTTCTTTATAAAGTCAAGCTCCAAGCGAAAGAAGCTCTTTTGCCGCCAGTTCCGCCGCCTGGGGCAGGATGATCCATTCCGCCTGCTCCATGACGCGCCGCTGAAGGATTTCGGGGGTGTCGCCGGGCAGCACGTCGACGGCCTTTTGCAGGATGATTTCGCCGCCGTCGGCGATTTCGTTCACGTAATGCACCGTGGCCCCCGTGACCTTTACGCCCCGGGCCAGGGCCGCTTCGTGAACGTGGAGACCGTAGTATCCTTTGCCCCCGAAGGCGGGAAGCAAAGCGGGATGCACGTTCAGGATGCGGCGGGGATAACGGCGGACAAAATCCTGGGAAAGGATGCTCATGAACCCGGCCAGGATGATCAGCTGCACGTGATCCCTTTCCAGCAGGTCTAAAATAGCCTGTTCAAAGGCTTTCTGCGTGCTGCCTTTCCGCTGGCACACATAGCCGGGGATCACCGCGTGGGCTGCCCGTGTCAGGGCGTAGGCGTCGGGATTGGAAGAAATCACGGACACGAATTCCACGTGGGGAAGCTTCCCCGACCGTTTGGCGTCGATCAGAGCCTGCAGGTTGGTGCCGCCGCCGGACACCAGCACGGCGGTGCGTACCGTGTTCATGGAATCACCACGCCTTCGTCCCCGGTGACGATTTCGCCCAGCACGTAGCTGCCGGGGCAGAGGGACAGGATTTTCAGTGCGTTATCGGGAGAGCAGGTCAGGGTCATGCCCACGCCCATATTGAAGGTGTTGAACATATCCCGTTCGGGGATGCTCCCCTTTTCCTGGAGGAAAGAGAGAATTTCCAGGGTGCGCAGGGCGCTTTTATCGATTTTTGCCGTCAGTCCGTCGGGCAGGCTGCGGGGAATGTTCTCATAAAAGCCTCCGCCGGTGATGTGGGCGGCGGATTTGATGAGGCCGCTTTCGATCAGGGGCAGCAGAGCCTGCACGTAAATGCGGGTGGGGGTCAGCAGGGTTTCGCCTAAGGTGGAGGTTCCGAAAGGCATGCTCAAATCCATCCCGGCGATGATTTTCCGGATCAGGGAAAAGCCGTTGGAATGCACGCCGGAGGAGGGCAGGGCGATGAGCGCGTCACCGGGTTGCACCTTGGATTTATCTAAAATTTTGGGTTTATCCACTACGCCCACGCAGAAGCCCGCCAGATCATATTCGTTTTCAGGGTAAAAACCGGGCATTTCCGCCGTTTCCCCGCCGGTGAGGGCGGCGCCGGCCTGCACGCAGCCTTCGCACACGCCGCTTACGATAGCGGCAATTTTTTCAGGCACGTTTTTGCCACAGGCGATGTAATCCAGAAAAAACAAAGGCTTGGCCCCGCAGACGATCACGTCGTTCACGCACATGGCCACGCAGTCGATGCCCACGGTATCATGCTTGTCCATTTGAAAGGCCAGCTTGAGTTTGGTGCCCACCCCGTCGGTGCCGGACACCAGCACGGGCTGTTCCATGCCTTTCACATCCAGTTCAAACAGCCCCCCAAAGCCGCCAACGCCGCCCAGGGCTCCGGCGGTCATCGTGCGGGCGATATGGGTCTTCATCAGTTCCACGGCCTTGTAGCCCGCCGTGATGTCCACGCCCGATGCCTTGTAAGATTCAGAGTAACTTTTCATGTTGCTATCCACCTGCTGTTTTATTATGAGGCCCAGCTTCGTTTCCTACTCCAGAGCCCGCCTTTCGCTTTTTTTGTATTCAAACCGGGATTTGGTGCGCTTTATAGGCACCTCCGTTGTATATTTTCCGGAGAAACAGGCGTCGCAGAAACCGCCGCAGGTGCTGCCGTCTGCCAAGCAATGCACGTCCTCCAGCGCCAGATAGCCCAGGGAATCCACCCCGATGATCTCGGCGATTTCGGGAATGGTGTGATGGCAGGCGATCAGGTTGTCCCGGGAATCGATGTCCGTTCCGTAATAGCAGGGGTTCAGGAAGGGCGGCGCGGTGACGCGGAAATGTACCTCGGTGGCCCCGGCGTCCCGCAGCAGGTTCACGATGCGCTTGCTGGTGGTGCCGCGCACGATAGAATCGTCGATCAGCACCACCCGCTTGCCACGCACCACGGAGGCGATGGGGTTCAGCTTAATGCGCACCTTGTCTTCCCGGGACTTCTGGCCGGGGGAAATGAAGGTGCGGCCGATATAACGGTTTTTAATGAAGCCGATGCCGTAAGGGATGCCGCTTTGCCGGGCGTAGCCGATGGCGGCGTCCAGGCCGGAATCGGGCACGCCGATCACGATATCGGCGTCCGCGGGCTGCTTCATAGCCAGGAATTCCCCGGCGCGGACCCGGGCCTCGTGCACGCTGGCCCCGTCGATGACAGAATCGGGCCGGGCGAAATAGATGTATTCAAATACGCACAAGGAGGGCTTGCATTCGCCGCAGTGCTCCCGGATGGAGCGCACGCCGCTTTGCTCGAATACCACGATTTCCCCAGGCTCCACGTCCCGAACCAACGCAGCTCCCACCGCGTCCAGGGCGCAGGATTCGCTGGCGACCACGTAGCCGCCGTCCGGCAGGGTGCCATAGCACAGGGGACGGAAGCCGTGAGGGTCCCGGGCGGCGATGATCTTGCTGGGGGACATGACCACCAGGGAATAAGCGCCCTGAATGCGGCGCATGGCGCGGCAGAGGGCGTCCTCGATGGAGGGAGCGGTGAGGCGTTCCTTGGTGATGATATAGGAAATCACTTCGGTATCGGAAGTGGTGTGGAAGATGGAACCCTCCAGCTCCAGTCTCTCCCGCAGCTCAAAGGAATTGATCAGGTTGCCATTGTGACACAGGGCCATGGGGCCTTTAATATGGTTCACCAGAATGGGCTGGGCGTTCATGCGGCTGGAGGAGCCGGTGGTGCCGTAGCGCACGTGGCCCACGGCCATATCCCCAAAGCCTAACTTTTTCACCACATCCGGGGTAAACACATCGTTGACCAGACCGGTATCCTTGTGCGCATTGAACAAGCCGTCGTCGTTCACCACGATGCCGCAGCTTTCCTGGCCCCGATGCTGTAAGGCGAATAATCCGTAATAGGCGGTGGACGCCACATCGCAGCGCTCTTTTGCCAGGATGCCGAACACGCCGCATTCTTCGTGCAGTTGACTCATAGGCCTATTCTCCCAGCAGCCTGCGCAGGATTTCCTGGTAGGCATCCTCTACGCCGCCTAAATCCCGGCGAAAACGGTCCTTGTCCAGCTTTTCATGCGTCACGCTGTCCCAGAAGCGGCAGGTGTCGGGGGAGATTTCGTCGGCCAGCACGATGGCGCCGTCCTTGGTCTTCCCATATTCCAGCTTGAAATCGATCAGTTCGATCCCGGCGGATTTCAAATATTCGGACAGCACTTGGTTTACCTTGAAGGAATAGGCGGCGATCTGCTGAAGCTCTTCCGGGGTAGCCCAGCCCATGGCCAGGATGTGGTAATCATTTACCATGGGGTCGCCCAAATCGTCGTTCTTATAACAGTATTCCAGCACGGTTTTGCCCAGCTTTACGCCTTCCGGCAGACCCAGACGCTTGCTGAGGCTCCCGGCGGCGATGTTGCGCACGATCACTTCTAGCGGAACGATAGTCACCTTTTTTACCAGCGTTTCCCGGTCGTTCAGCTCTTCCACCAGATGGGTGGGCACGCCGTTCTTTTCCAGCAGGCGCATCAGGTGGTTGGTGACCCGGTTGTTGATGGCGCCTTTGCCTAAGATCGTGCCTTTTTTCAGGCCGTTAAAGGCGGTGGCGTCATCCTTGTAGGATACGATACAGAAATCAGGATCATCGGTAGCGAATACTTTTTTGGCTTTGCCTTCGTACAGCTGGGTGTTTTTTTCCATGGTGACATACCCCTTTCAATTAAATCGGAAGATCATTTCATCGTTTTTGCAGTTCGCGGTCTTTTTCCAGCACCTTGTCTGCCGCAGCCCGGCGCAGATCCTTAAGCTTTTGAGTGAGTTCCGGGTCATTCACGGCGATGATCTGAGCGGCCAGCAGGGCGGCGTTCTGCGCCCCGTCGATTGCTACGGTGGCCACCGGAATACCGGAGGGCATCTGCACTGTGGAAAGCAGGGCGTCCAGCCCGTCCAGGGTGGAGGATTTGATGGGAATGCCGATCACCGGCAGCACCGTGCTGACTGCCAGCGCCCCAGCCAGGTGGGCGGCCTTGCCCGCCGCGGCGATTAGTGCGCCGAAGCCCCTTTCAGCCGCGTTTTGAGCGAAATCCCGGGTCTCCGACGGCGTGCGGTGGGCGGAATAGATGTGCATTTCATAGGGAACACCGAGGCTTTTCAGCGTTTCCGCCGCCTTTTCCACCACGGGCAGGTCGCTGTCGCTGCCCATGATGATGCCAATCTTTTTCATCGGATCACGGCTCCTTGCATGCATAAGGTATTCGCCCCAGGCGAAACACAGGACATTATAGCATGCTGGAGGCTGATATGCAAGCATTTATCTGAATTATTTATCGAAAAATGCAGTGAATGTTCGTGTTTTAAATGGATATACCGGCATAAAACCCATGAAGAATGAACATCATATCAAATAAGACCATAAAATAGCGAACATTCTACATTGGCTGAATCAACGCATTTTCTCCCTGATATTCCATGGAGCGCCATCTTTCGGGAAGATTTCCTGCATAGGGATTCCAAAAAGCAAGCATAATGGGAAGCGAAATAGGAAAACGGAGGATGCGTATGAACAGGAAAATCGGCTGGGTACGCAAAAGTGCCGGGGTCATGATGATGCTGCTCACCGGCTGGATGGCGTTTTCGCCCACTGCCCAAGCGCTGCGCGCTTTGCCGGACACTTACCGGCTGACGGTAGGTCAGGCCTACGCGCTGGATACAGGCGCAGCGGCGCTGTCCAGCCAGGACGAGCGGCTGGAATGGAAGGAAAACACCCTGCGCGCCAGGGAACAGGTGGACGCGGAAGTGACGGTGAATCTGCTGGGCCTGTTTCCCATCGGGCGCATGCGGGTGACGGCGGGAGAGGAAAAGCGTCTGATGCCCGGCGGTGCGGCGGTGGGCGTGGCGCTGGCTACCAAGGGCGTGCTGGTGGTAGGCATTTCCGATGTAGCAGGCAAAAGCCCCGCCCAAAGCGCGGGCCTGCGGGCTGGGGATGTGATCGAAAATGTGAACGGCCAAATGGTGAACACCAGCCAGGAATTGACCGAACGGGTGGCGTCGTCCCAAGGCGCGCCGCTAAACCTGACTTTTCAGCGGAACGGCAGCCGACGCACCGTCACCTTGACGCCTTCCCTGGACAGCGCCTCCGGCGTATACCGCATGGGGGCCTGGGTGCGGGACAGCACGGCGGGGGTAGGCACCCTGTCCTATTATTCCCCGGATGACGGCACGTATGGGGCATTGGGCCACGCCATCAGTGACGCAGATACCGGCAATCTGCTGCCTGTTCGCACGGGGTCCCTCATGCAGGCGGAAATCGTGGACGTAAAGAAAGGCCAGAAGGGTGCGCCGGGGGAACTGCGGGGCAGCTTTCTCAAGGATCAGGTGATCTTGGGGGACATTGAGGAAAACACCAATTTGGGCGTCTTTGGCAAAATGGACGCGCCCTACGTGAATCCTCTATACCCCGACGGCCTGCCCATCGGCTATCAGGAAACGGTGAAAACCGGCCCGGCCACCATCTTGTCCACCATCGACGGAGAGGGGATCAAGGAATACACGGTGGAAATCACCCAGGTGACACGGCAAATATCCCCCGCTCCCAAAAGCATGGTGATCAAAGTGACCGATCCCCGGCTGCTGAACACCACCGGCGGCATCGTACAGGGCATGTCCGGCAGCCCCATTTTGCAGAACGGCCGCATCATCGGCGCGGTGACCCACGTGTTTGTGGACGACCCTACCCAGGGCTACGGGGTGTATATCGAATGGATGCTTTCCACCGCCGAATTGATGGACGAGGCGGCGTGATCAGACAGCGGCGCGTTTTTCACCGGATGGGTGGAATCACGCGCCGTTGTTTTTGTCCGATTTTTCTGGTATACTTGGTAGGAAAACCGGGGCAAGGAGATGGGCGCATGGCGATCACTTACAGAAGACTGACGGATGGAGACCTTGATGCGTTTATTGAAATGCGGATCCGCCAGCTGCGGGAGGAGGGCGCGACGGAGGATGTGGACCTTGTTCCGGCGTTAAAGGACTATTATCAGCGGCACATGACGGACGGCACATTCGTTTCGTGGATCGCTCTGGACAATGAAACGATCATTGGAACAAGCGGAATGTCCATTGTGGAAAAACCTCCTTACTTTGGATGCCCAAGCGGGAAAATTGGTCTTCTGTCGAGCATGTTTACAGAAAAGGCATACCGCAGGCAGGGGATCGCCCGGGAATTGCTTTCCCGGGTCGTTGATGAAGCACGGGAGAGGGGATGCGGCGCGGTGCAGATCACCGCTTCGGATATGGGCGTTTTGCTGTATACGGATTTTGGTTTTATAAAGAATAACAATTTTATGCAGTATAAGCTGTGAAATGGATTACGGCATACGGAGGAATGTATGGAAAAAGGCTTGTACGAATTAAAGCGGATCGGGACGGACGAAGCGGAAGAAATCAAAGAATTGTTTTTGCGCGTGTTCACGGCTGAACCATGGAAGGATGATTGGTCGGATCGGGAACAGCTCGGCGCTTATATCCATGATTTGACCGGACAGGGCAATTCGCTCACTTATGGATTGTATGAAAACGGAAAGCTGACCGGCGTTTCCATGGGCAATATCAAGCATTGGTTTACGGGCACGGAATACTATGTCGACGAATTCTGCATACGGCCTGACCGGCAGGGCCGGGGCCTTGGAACGCTGTTTCTGAAAGAAATTGAAAAAGCCATCAAGGATTTGGGATTGACGCAGCTCTTTTTGCAGACGGAAAGCACGGTCCCCGCTTATCATTTCTACCGGAAGAACGGCTTCAATGAATTAAAAGAGCACGTATCCTTTGCGAAAAAACTATAATCAGGAGGTCATATTCAATGCTTACTTTCTTAATGATCGGAGCCCATCCCGACGATATGGACCTAAAGGCCAGCGGCCTGGCGATGAAACTGTCGGCAAAGGGCCATAGGGCAGTGTTCCTTTCGGTTACCAACGGCAACGCGGGCCATATGTCCATGGAAAAAGAAGAATTGCGCCAGCGCAGGCAGCGTGAAATGGAAAACGCCGCCGCTGTGTTCGGCGTGCCCTATGACACTCTGGATATCGATGATGGATACCTGACGGCTGATTTGCCAACGCGGGAAAAGCTGATGCGCTATATCCGCCGGATACGGCCTGACGTCATGATCACCCATCGCGGCTGCGATTACCACCCGGATCATCGCGCCTGCGGGCAGCTGGTCTGCGATTGCAGCTATCTGGTGGGCGTGCCCCTCTTCTGTCCGGATGTTCCCGCCATGCTAAAAGCCCCGGTCATTCTGTTTTCAGAGGATGGGTTTACCGTGCCCGCTCCCTTCCGGGCGGACATCGCGGTGGCCTGCGATTCCTGCATCGAACGAAAAATCCGGGGGACGCTGCAGCATGAATCCCAGTTTTATGAATGGCTGGCCTATGATGGAAACTGGACGGACGTGCTGAACAGCAAAACAAAGGAAGAGGCCACGGCTCATTTAGAGGAACGCCTTCGGCAGCGCTTTGCCCGGCCTGTGGCCCGTTTTCCGCAGCGTTTTCCTGCCGGCGTGCGCTATGGCGAGGTGTTTCAAATCGACGAATACGGCGGAAAAATGACGGAGGAAATCCGCCAGGCGATGGAAGATTAAGCGCAGGTCCGTCTGGAATCGCTTCCATTCACAAATCATTCGTTAATCTTTTTTTGTGAAAGCAAAAGGAAAATCGCTTTTTTTGTCCAATATTGATACATAGTGTCACCTGCACAAATGCCATTTTTCAGGCAAGTGCGAAATCCAACTCTTTCAGCTGGTTTTGAAACACAATTCGAAGCCGGCTGAAAAGAGAGCGCAAAAGAAGCCGGAGCCTCTTGCGCAGGTTCATATAGATCACAATGGAATGGATCATCACTTCGCTGGTTTCTTTCAGCTTGGTAACGATACAATCCAGTGAGTATCGACGCTTTCCGACACCAAAGTGCCTTTCGATTTCTCCCCGTTCCCCGGATTCCAGCCATTCCAGCTTCTTGTGCCTCCTGGCTTCTTCCGGATCTGCAAAGGGCTTCCCGAGCTTTGGAC
>JAFXMP010000331.1 GCA_017530275.1 Clostridia bacterium
AGGAGGTGGAGGCGTAATGGCGAAGCAGGCTGCTGCCCCCATTGAAAGAATGGCGGGCTACAAACCCCACAACGGCCGCAGGCTCGCGCTGGAAATCGTAACCTTCATCCTCTTTGTGCTCTTTATGATGCCCTTTGTCATCGTGGTGTTCAACTCGATGCGGACGAACCAGGACATCATCAATTCACCGGTTGGGGTGCCGACGGATATCGGCCAGATCGGACGGAATATCGCGGAGATCTGGAACAATCCCAACTTCAATTTCCTTTCCGCGCTGCGGGATTCTGTGATCATCACCGTGATTTCCCTGGCTGTGATTTCGATCTTCTCCTCCATGGCAGCCTGGGTGCTGGTGCGGAACAAAACCCGCTGGTCGACCCTGCTCTTCATGAGCTACGTAGCAGCGATGGTCATTCCGTTCCAGGTGGTGATGTTCCCTTTGCTGACCTGGTTTAAAACGGTGGGAGATTTCCTGGGCATCCCGATGCTCCGGTCCTATCAGGGCATTATCTTCGCATACCTGGGCTTTGGTGAAGCCATGTCGATCTTCATTTTCCACGGATTCATCAAAGGTGTGCCTCTGGAACTGGAAGAGGCGGCGGATATCGACGGCTGTTCCCGGGCAGGGACCTTCTTCCGTATCGTGTTCCCCCTGCTGCAGCCCGTGTTCGTTACCGTCCTGGTGCTCAACGGCCTGTGGATCTGGAACGACTACCTGCTGCCCCTCCTGGTGCTGGGCGCTTCCGGCGACATCCGCACCATCCCCCTGGCCGTGCAGGGCTTCAACGGTTCCTTCGTCAAGCAGTGGAACCTGATCATGGTTTCCACCCTGCTGGCCATGCTGCCCATCATCATCCTGTATATCTTCGCCCAGAAGTATATCGTCAAGGGCATGGTGGAAGGCTCCATCAAGTAAGAAATACCCAAAAAAGGACGGTTCTCCGCACGGCAGAGAAAGTGCGGAAAACCGTCCTTTGTTTCTCTCAAGGCTGTGATGCGGGCATCCGCTAAACGGCTTTGCACTTGTTCGCCCCCATGTGCCGGACCAGATAATCCCACACCTGGGCGTCGCTTGCGTCCGCCTGTCCATCGGGCAGCAGGAACGCCTTGACGGGGCTCACGTACAGATAAATACAGCCCTTCACCCGGAAAGCCTGCTGCGTTTCCTGCCAGGAAAGCCGCAGCGGCTCTTCTTTTTTCTGCTGGTTTTCCGCTTCCACGCCCTGCTCGGTCAGACGAACCAGATACACCGGCCGGGGCGGGTCCAGCCGCTGCCGCACGGCCTGCATGTTCACCTGAGACAGGAACGTGCCGAAATATACGATAGGAAGTCCCAGCCCCACCGTCAAAAGCACAGCGGCGATCAGGCCGGACTGCTCCCTCTTTGCCAGCAGCGCAATAATCGCAAAGGCCGTCAGCAGCAAAGAAAAAATGAAGTGGAAGACAAGGCTCCCTGGGTGGAAGCCTGCCAGCCCACCATCAAGGCCAACACCGAAAAGCTGGCCGACCTGTACCAGAAGCTGGTGAACATGCAGTAATGCTGTGACCTGATCACCCAAATACCGTTGGGGTGCGGGGGTTGTCCCCCTGCGCCCCTTGTTTAATCGACGCAATCGTTCAATTATCCTTCTAAAGGACACTTTAAGTCAGCAAAAGAGTGGAGAGTTGGGAGTGGAGAGTTGAGATTTATATCGTCAATCCTCTATTCCCTGAACACCAACGACAACGCCGCCATCGACACCATCTTAGGCTGCTTCCAGAACGACGAGGCCGTGGGCAAGATCCAGCACGGCTCCGCCTGGTGGTTCAACGATCATTTCGACGGCATGACCGAGCAGCTCAAGTCTTTAGCAAGTTTGGGCTATTTAGCGGGCTTCGTGGGCATGCTCACCGACAGCCGGTCGTTCTTGAGCTATCCCCGTCATGAATACTTCCGCCGCATCCTGTGCCGCCTGTTCGGTGAGTGGGTGGAAGAGGGCTTCTATCCCGAGGATATGGAGACATTGAAGGAAATCGTGCGGAACATCAGCTTTGACAACGCCGATCGGTATTTTGCGTTCCCAAAGAAGAAAACCTGATATCAAAAATGCGCCCCCTTCGGAATCGGTCTATCAAGCCGTCCCGAAGGGGGTGTTTTCGTTTTACCTTATTCTCAATCGAAAATACTCATTTATTTACCGATCTGGGACAGGGCGTCGTTCACGGCGGAAATCAGGGCTTCGGAGGTCTTGGTAGCGCCGGTAACGGTGTCCACCTGGGTGGAATTGGCGGCAATGATGGCGTCGGGCAAGGTTTTGAAGGCGGGATCGCTGATACCGGCGGTCTCGTTGTGGCTGAGCACTTCGATCTTGGCGATCTTATCCCCGTCCATGGTGACCTTTACCTTGATTTCTCCACCGGTTTCGCTGACGCCCACGCCGATGTATTCGTTGGCGGCGAGAGCGGTATCCGCGGCGGGGGCTTCTTCTACGGGTTCCGCTTCTTCATAGCCGTAGAGGACGTTCAGCAGGGTAATGGTCTTGACGGCCACTTCGGCGGTGACGGCGGCGCAGCGGGCTTTCCGTTCGGGATCGGCCATCTTGTAGCCGGTGGCGGCCATGTAAGTGCCTACGGAATCGGTGCAGTTGACGGAGTTGGCCACGGTGGTGATGGATTCAAATTCGGGCTGGTAGGCGGGGAAGGCATGTTCCCGGTACCAGGCGAATAACTGATTGCGCACCTCGTTGGCGTCGGCGGGCTGGCATACCAGGCCCACGAAGGTCAGCGCCCCGGCCAGGGAGCCGCAGAGGGTGCCCGTGCCGTAGCCGCCGGCCATCAGGCCGAAGGCTTTGCCCGGGATCAGTTCGTTGTAGGGATACCCTGTGACCTCGCTGAAGAGGTCCACGATCCCGCCAAAGCATCCGGCGCCGCAGCCGCCGTACTGATAGAATACTTCGTAGCAATGCTTCAGCAGCGCGTCTTTATCCATGGGCACATACTTCCAGGGCCATACGGGGGCCGCTTCCTCGGCGGCGGCCATGGAGACGGGAACGGCGGTCAGCGCGGCGGCCCCTAAGGTGACTTTTCCGGCATTGCGCAGGAAATCGCGGCGGGTCAGTTCTTTGTTCATAACGAATTCCTCCCTGTTTGGTTTATTCTGCCTCCAGCATAAGCTGCGAGTTTCAGGTTAGTCAAGTATAATTCCGGATTTCTCCTAACGTGTTACAGCTTTTTCCATTCAAAGCGAAATTTGAATATCAGGAACGGATGAGTTTACACAGACCGGTTCCCTGTGATATGATTGACAACGGCGTGTTTGCCATAAAAACAACCGAGAAAGAAGCTTATTTGTGAAGCGTTGGAAGGATTATTTAGGCGATAAGACGTTTTACCGCAAAATCGCCGCTATCGCCCTGCCTGTTTCCGCCCAGCAGCTGATCACCGTGGGCGTGAACCTGATGGACACGGTGATGCTCAGCTCCATGGGCGACGCCCAGCTGTCCGCCTCCGCGTTGGGCGGGCAGTTCATCAATCTGTTTCAGATTTTCTGCATGGGCATCGGCATGGGCGCGTCGGTGCTCACTTCCCGGTACTGGGGCATGAAGGCGCTGCCCTCCCTGCGCAAGGCGGTCACCATCATGCTTAGGTTCGTGCTGCCCTGTCTTCGGTCTTTACGCTGGCGACGGTTTTCGCACCGGGGCTGATCATGCGCATTTACACGCCGGAAACGGAAATCATCGATTATGGGGTCACTTACCTGCGCTGGCTGATCCCCACCTATTTCTGCATCGGCCTGTCGCTGACCTGCACCATTGTGCTGCGCAGCGTGGGCCAGGTGAAAATCCCCCTGTGGAGCACTATTTTCGCCTTTTTCGTGAACATCTTTTTCAACTGGGTGTTCATTTTCGGCCACTTGGGCGCACCGCGCATGGAAATCGCCGGGGCCGCCCTGGGCACGCTCATTGCCCGGCTGTTCGAGTTGGGCTTCATTTGCGGGCATTTCTTCCTGAAAGACAAAAAAATCGCCTACCGAATCCGGGACCTCCGCATGCGGTGCAGTGATTTGACCCGCGAATACTTCCGGGTATGCGTCCCGGTGCTCGTCAGCGACGGCTTGCTGGCCCTGGGCAACAACGCCGTGGCCATGGTCATGGGCCGCATCGGCAGCACCTTCGTTGCCGCCAATTCCGTTACCACCATCGTGCAGCAATTGTCCTCCGTGCTTACCCAGGGCATGGCCCACGCCAGCGGCATCATCACCGGCCACACCATGGGGGAGGGCGATCTGGAAAAAGCCCAGCGCCAGGGGTATACTTTCCTGGGACTGGGCCTGCTGCTGGGCTGTGTGGCGGCGGGACTGATCCTGATCCTGCGCGGCCCCATCATTGATTATTACAAGGTGTCGGCGGAAACCAAAGAAATCGCATGGCAGCTCATGGACGCCATCGGCTTTATCGTGGTCTTCCAGGCTATGAACTCGGTGCTCACCAAGGGCGTGCTCCGCGCCGGGGGCGATACCCGCTTCCTCATGGCGGGCGATATCCTGTTCCTATGGGTGGCTTCCATTCCCTTAGGCATCCTGGCGGGCTTCGTCTTCCATTGGACGCCCTTCTGGATCTATACCATGCTGAAAATCGACCAGATCATCAAATGCGTGTGGTGCTACTTCCGGCTGCGGAGCAGGAAATGGATGAAAAAGATCAAAACCGCGTGAGGAGACGAGGGACGTTGGGGGCTATCCGCCCCCAATCCCCCGACCGGGGGAACGATTCCCCTGGACCCTCTCCTGTGGATGATATTTTATTTGATAAGGTTTTCCCACGGTTGTTGTAATATAGGGAATGAAAAAATAAAATAGAGTTCCATACAAGAAACGAAGCAATTGAGGAAGGCTATAAGCCGTGCAACAAATGCAACCCTTGGCTCACCTATAATATATCACAATCCCGTTCTCTTGCAAAGGACCCTTTTATTTTTCAGTAAACGTTGAAACGGCTGGACATTTGTTCCGTACCAATACAATCCCAATACAGCAAAACCTATTGACCGAATGGGTATTTCATGCTATCATGCACATGATGAATTCAGGCGTTTTTTGCCGGAAGGAATTTCGGGGCACCCGCGCGCCGGGCAGCCCCTTTTCTAAAAGCGTTAGGGAGGGGAAGCCCTTGACGGAAGGGGAATTGATTGCCTTTTTTGAAGACCTGCACCGGCACCCGGAACTGGCCCTGGAGGAAGAGAGGACCACGGCTCTTTTGCGTAATGCTTTGGAGGAAGCGGGTATCGCGGTATACCCCTCCGGCCTGCCTACGGGACTGATCGCCGTGATCGAAGGGACCGCGCCGGGCCGGGTGATCGGCCTGCGGGCGGATATGGACGCCTTGCCTGTTCAGGAAGAAAGCGGCCTTCCTTACGCATCCGAGATACCGGGCAAAATGCACGCCTGCGGCCACGATTTCCATGCCGCCTGTATGCTGGGCGCGGCGCTGCTGCTGAAGGAACGGGAAAATGAACTGCGGGGCACGGTGAAAATCGTGTTTCAGCCTGCTGAGGAGATTTCTGGAGGCGGACACGTGATCGCACCCCAGGAGATTTTGCAGGATGTAGAAGAATTTTACGCCGGTCATACTTATCCCGCTTTTCCGGCGGGGACGCTGGGCGTCAAGCCGGGACCGGTGATGGCCGCGCCGGACGCTTTCACGATCCGCATCCACGGCAAAGGGGCCCATGCAGGGGACCCGCACCAAGGCGTCGATCCCATCCCCGCGGCGGCTGCGATCGTGCTGTCCGCCCAGACCATCATCAGCCGCGCCAAGAATGCTTTCGAGCCTGCTGTGCTGTCCTTCGCCCATTTTCAGGCAGGAACCACCTGGAACATCATTCCCGAAGAAGCATTGCTGGAGGGGACGGTGCGCACCCTGAACCAGGAGCTTCGAAAGAGCATTCGTACCCGCTTGAACGCATTGACTGAAAGCATCGCCCTGGCCCACGGCTGCACAGCGGACATTCAGTGGATGATCGGCCCCGACCCTGTGATCAACGACGAGAGACTGTGCCGGGAAGCGGCCAAAGTCGCCCAAGAGCTGGGATTTACCGTAAAACAGCAGGACGACACCATGATCGGGGAGGATTTCAGCGAATACTTGAAAATCTGCCCCGGCGTGTTCATCCGGGTGGGAACGGGCGGCCAATATACCAATCACCATCCCCGGTTTACCGTTGATCCGGCAGCGCTGTGGCCCGCCGCCCATTTCTTTGCTGAACTGGCCCTCCAACGGGCCTGCGAAGATAGATCATAGGAGGAATCACCATGATGAAAAAACTGCTTGCCCTGGTGCTGGCCGTCCTGCTGGTCCTGTCCGCCGCCGGAATGGCCGCGGCGGATGAAAAATCCGTGAACATCGGCGTCACCAGCACGCTGACCACCCTGAACCCCCTGGCCTGCGACAACACGGAGATCGTGAAATACGCGGTGTCCCTGGTGTTCCTGCCCCTGGTAGAGCTGAACGCCGATTTGGAATTCGTGCCCCAGCTGGCGGAAAGCATCACCACAGAAGACAACCTGACCTTCACGATCAAATTGCAGGACGCGGCCAAATGGAGCGATGGACAGCCCGTCACCGCCCAGGACGTGGCCTTTACCCTGGCCATCGGCGCCGACCCCGTGTCCGCTAACATCGCCCTGCCTCTCTACGCCGTGGAAGGCACTGACGACGACGGCTTCATTGAGTCCGGCGCGAAAGAAATTAGCGGCGTGAAGGTGATCGACGAAAAAACCCTCACTGTGTCCCTCAAATGGCCCACCGCCCTGTATACCTTTGAAAACAACTTTGGCCGGTATCTCTTCCCCGTGCCGGAGCATGTATTGAAGGATGTGGACCGGGCCGAGCTGCTCACTTACGCCTGGTTCAATAAGCCCGACGTGATCTCCGGCCCCTACTTCATCACCGAAGCGGACCTGCAGCACTACGTCCACTATCAGGCCAACCCGGAGTACTTCCTGGGCGCGCCGAAAATCAAGTACCTGAACATCAACGTGGTGGCCGCCGCCCAAATGCTGGCGGGCCTGCGCAGCGGGGAAATCGACCTGGTGCAGCAGACCATGGGTTCCATCCCCGTGGAGGATTATGACGCCGTGCGCGGCCTGTCCAACGTGACCGCCGTCACCGGCACCCCCATCACCAACGAATCCATTTTCATCAACACCGCCAAAGTGTCCGACGTGCGCATCCGTCAGGCGCTCCTGTACGGCATGGACCGGCAGAGCATGTTTGAAGCCCTGCTGAACGGCAACGGCGAAGTGATCGACGGCTTCCTGGTGTCCGCCTCTCCCTATTACAGCGCGGAACTGGGCGTGACTGCCTATGATCCCGAAAAAGCCGCCGCCCTCATCGCCGAAGCTAAGGCCGACGGGGCTAACATGAATCTGACCTGGTACGTCAATTCTTCCGAAAGCACTTTCAATCAGGCCGTGGAATACTACGCCGCCCTGTTCGACGAAATGGGACTGCATATCGATATCCGCACCGTAAGCTTGGCGAACCTCATGGAAGTGGCCACCAACGGCGAACACGACATCATGAGCGTGGAATACACCTATGCTCCTGTGGACCCCTACACCGACGTGGCCTGGCTGCTGGGCGGCGAGGGAAGCTGGACAGGCTATGCTTCCGACGAGACCGACGCGGCCCTGGCCCTGAGCCAGGAACTGACCGACGTGGACGCCATCTCCGCCCAATATCTGATTGTGGATAAGGCCATGCAGGAAGACGTGGCCATGATCTCCGGTTGGGTGCTGGCCACTCTGGGCGCGGTGAACAACCGCCTGGTTGGCGTCACTCCCAACGTGTTCGGCACCTTCATCGACGTGCAGAACTGGGACGTCAAATAATATTTCATAGTTTCAGGGGCCGTTGCCATCTTTCCGGCGGCGGCCCCTGAACAGTTTGCGGCGGGGAGAAAAACAATGCTGATCAGAAAAGCGTCCGGCGAAGAAATGCTGAACCTGTGGGGATATGAGGACGCAGACCAAGCGCCGCCTACAGCGCGGTTCTTTTACCGCAATATTTCCTCGGGAAACGCCGTTTTTTGGACGGTGGAGCATGACGGGAAACTGATCGGGGAACTGTACGCTTTTCTCAATATCAAAGAAGACCAAGATTTCGCGGACGGGATCACCACCGCTTATCTGTGCGCTTTTCGGGTAAAAAAAGAATTTCGCGGTCAGGGGCTTGGCAGCAGGATGATGGAAGCAGCTCTCGTGGATTTGAAAGCCAGGGGTTTCCGGCGCGCCACCATCGGCGTAAGCGAGGAACGCAACAAAAAGCTGTACCGCCGCATGGGCTTCCTTACGGAAATCAAGGATTGTTTCTTTGACCCCTGCGCCAGGGACGAGCAGATGCTGCCCGAACAGGACGCGGGATTCCTGCTGCTGTCAAAGGAGTTATGATTGAAGGGTGAAACAATGGCGGAAGAATTTTTGACGCTCATGGCGGATCTGGACGATGACGCCCAAGCCCGTATGTCGGCGTGGTACGATGCGTTGAAGGAAGCGGGCTTCACCGGCAAGCAAACGCCGGGACTGCCCTTTCATATCAGCCTTGCCACGTTCCCCCTGGAAAAGGAGCGGGAAGCGGTTGAAATCATGAAAAAGGCCGGTTCGGCGTTTTCGCCCGTTCCGGTGCATATCAGCCATATGGGCTTGTTCGCGGGTGGCGGGGTGCTGTTCTGCGCGCCGGAAAGAAATCCGGGGCTGGATGCGCTGCACGCCGCCTGCGAAAAGTATCCTTCCAAATACCCCTGGACGCCCCACGCCACCCTTTTGATCGATGAACCGGATACCGTCTGCGCGGCGCTGCCTGTGCTGGTGAAGCATTTTTCTCCCTTCATCGCAAGTATCACAAGGCTGCACCTGTGCGCCTTCTGGCCCAAGCGGGAAATTGCGTCCGCAGAACTGAATCCAAAGAAATAAGCGGACATGCTTTTCAGACAAACTGGGCTTTGTGAAGGGGAAAAGGTCAAATGGAACTGAAAAGAATAGAATATAATCTGACTGTTTGCAAAGTGCCGGACACAGCAAATATAGATATGACAGCCGAATTCTATTTTATCGGGAAAACGGATGAAGAATTATCTTTAGTGTGCAAAACGGAAGATACTCCAACTGAGACGGTTGAGCGGGACGATGGATGGAAAGGGTTTCGTATTCAGGGAACACTTGATTTTTCATTGATTGGCATCCTGTCAAAACTGTCAGGTATCCTTGCTGATCATCAAATAGGCATCTTTGCAGTATCGACATACAATACAGACTATATTCTCGTGAAGGAAGAAAACTTTGACAGGGCTTTAAAGGTCTTGGCTAATGAAGGATATACGATCGTATAAATATCAATTTATCCAGGAGGTGCCCCCATGCCCGCGCTGCTGAGTATCCGCGATCTGGAAATATCCTTCCGCAACGGAAAAAAAATGACGCCCGCCGTCAGCGGCGTTTCTTTTGACGTGGGCGCGGGGGAGATCGTGACATTGGTGGGCGAGAGCGGAAGCGGGAAAAGCGTGACCGCCCTGTCCATTTTGGGGCTGCTGGCCCGGCAGGGGAAAATCACCGGGGGCGAAATTCTGTTTGAGGGAAAGAATCTGCTTGCTTTGTCCCCGGCGGAAATGGACCTGATCCGGGGCAAAGAAATCGCCATGATCTTTCAGGACATCATGTACAGCCTGAACCCGGTGCTCACCATCGGCAGTCAGATGATGGAGGGCATGCGCCGCCATTTAGGATATACCAAAGAACAGGCTTGGGCGGAAAGTGTGCGGCTGCTGCGGCGCACCGGTATCCGGGATGCGGAAAGCATGATGAAAAAATATCCCCATATGTGTTCCGGGGGCATGCGGCAGCGGGTGATGATCGCCATGGCCCTGTCCTGCAAACCCAAATTATTGATTGCCGACGAGCCCACCACCGCCTTAGACGTGACCATTCAGTGCCAGATCATGGAGCTGCTGCGCTCCCTGCGGGAGGAAACGGGCATGGCCGTGCTGCTCATCACCCATGATATCGGCATCGTGGCGGAAATGGCGGACCGGGTGGCGGTGATGTACGCGGGCCAGTGCGTGGAGGAGGCGGACGCGGAAACCCTGCTCACCCGCCCGGCCCACGCCTATACCCGCGCCCTCATGCAGGCGGTGCCGGGGCTGCATGACGATAAAGCCCGGCGGCTGTATGCTATTCCCGGCTTCGTGCCCCAGGTATATGGGGATATGACGGGCTGCCGCTTCGCCCCCCGCTGCCCCCACGGTCAGGAGTGTCCCTGGAAGGAAGACGCGGAGATGGCCGAAATCGCGCCGGGCCATCTGTCCCGCTGCCTTTGGACGGAAGGGGGGAAAGCGGTATGAGCGTGAGACCTGTGATCGAAGCGCGGAACCTGTGCAAAGATTATAAGGTTTCCGGGGAAAACAGCCTGTTTGCCAAAACCTTTTCCGCCGTCAAGGACGTGAGTTTTTCCGTGTACCCCGGGGAAACCTTCGGCATCGTGGGGGAAAGCGGATGCGGCAAATCCACGGTGGCCCGCCTGCTCATGTGTTTGGAAAAGCCCACGGCGGGCGAAGTATATTTTCAGGGAAAACGCACGGATCATTTGCCGGAAGCCCAGCGCCGGAAGCTTCGGCCCCGGTTTCAAATGGTGTTTCAGGACAGCGGGTCCTCCCTGAACCCCCGGAAGCGGGTGGGGGATTTGATCCGGGAGCCTATGCAGTACCATCATTTGGGCAGCGCCAAGGAAATCGACGAACGAGTGGAAGAATTATTATCTTTAGTGGGTCTGCCCGCCGAAATGAAGGACCGCTATCCCCACGAGTTTTCCGGGGGCCAGCGGCAGAGGATTTGTATTGCAAAAGCGCTTTCCCTGAACCCGGACGTGGTGGTGCTGGACGAACCGGTGTCGGCCCTGGACGTATCCGTACAGGCCCAGATTCTGAACCTTTTGCGGGATTTGCAGGAAAAGCTGAATCTGACCTATCTGTTTATTGGCCATGGCTTGGGCGCTGTGCACTATTTAAGCTCCCGCATCGCGGTGATGTACCGAGGCAGGATCGTGGAAATGGGCGGGTCGGACGCCCTGTTCGACCGTCCTGCCCATCCCTACACCAAAGCCCTGCTGGACGCCGCGCCGGTGGCGGACTATGCCCTGCGGGGCAGGCAGCGGGTGACGCTGGAGGGCGAAGTGGATCGTGAACCGCCTGCCGGGGCCTGCCCCCTGTACGCCCGGTGCCCTTATAAGGCGGAAGACTGTCTGCGCTTCAAGGGTGAAATGACCGCCGTACCGAAAGACGAAACCCATCTTTCTGTCTGCCATCGGGCGTGGGAGGGATAGAAGCATGTGGAAATACATCCTGAAAAAGCTGCTGCTGGCCATTCCCGTGCTGCTGGGCATCACCATCTTGGATTACGCCCTCATGTCTTTAGCGGGAAGCCCTCTGGATATGATGGTGGGGCCCCGGATTACCGAGGGAACCATCGCGGCCCGGGCCGCTCAATGGGGCTTGGATCAGCCCTTTTATGTTCAATACTGGAACTGGCTGACGGAGGTGCTGCACGGCAATTTGGGCTACGCCTATAAAAGCGGCCAGCCGGTTTCGGAGATCATCGGCAGCCATTTGGGCCCCACCCTGCTGCTCATGGGCGTTTCCATGGTGCTGGGCCTGCTCATCGCCGTCCCCGGCGGCATTTACAGCGCTGTGCACCGCTACCAGAAGCGGGACTACGCGGTGGTTTCCGCCTCCTTCCTGTTCAGCAGCATCCCCGGCTTTTTCTTAGCCCTGATTTTCGTGTATTTCTTCACGGTGCGTTTGGGCTGGCTGCCCTCCAGCGGCATGTACACCCCCGGCGTGGGGGGCGACTGGGTGGACGTGGCCCGGCACCTCATCATGCCCTCCTTGGTGCTGGCCCTGGGCGTAGCGGGGGGCAACATCCGTTATATCCGCTCCTCCGTGCTGGAAATCCTGGAAATGGATTACCTGCGCACCGCCACGGCAAAGGGCCTGGGACGGAAAATCGTCATTCGGAAGCACGCCCTGCGCAACGCCCTGCTGCCCATCATCACGGTGATCGGCATGCAGATTCCCACGCTCTTTGGCGGCGCGGTGATCGTGGAGCAGATGTTTTCCTGGCCCGGCTTAGGCCAGGTGACATGGGACGCGGTGCTCAGCCGCAATTATCCCGTGATCATGGGGGTCTGCCTCCTGTCCGCCGTGGTGGTGCTGGCGGCGAACCTGGTGACGGATATTCTGTACGCGCTGGTTGATCCGACGATACAGTATTGAGGAGAGTTGAGAGTGAAGAGTTGAGAGTTGAGATTCTATAGAGTTGTGAAAATGAATAAGACAGTCAGCGAAATAACATATCAGACTAGAGTGTGTTTCTAAACTCATAATGTGCTAACAAAAGCGAAAAAAGATGCAAAAACCAAAAGGATTATTGCCGATAGCGTCGAATAAAGCAGTGAGAGGTGAAGCAAATGATTCGACGCTACGAGGTCACAGATGAGGA
>JAFXMP010000332.1 GCA_017530275.1 Clostridia bacterium
CGTGACCGGTTCCATCAAGCTGCCCGAGGGCGTTGAGATGGTCATGCCCGGCGACAACGTGGAAATGGAAGTTGAACTGATCACCCCCATCGCCATCGAAGCCGGTCTGCGCTTCGCTATCCGCGAAGGCGGCCACACCGTAGGCGCTGGCGCCGTGGTGCGCATGGTAGAATAATCCTGATGCCGGCGCAGCCTGGGGGATGTGCTTGCGGGCATGTCTCCCGGCCGCCGCCATCGTGACATAAACCCCAAGAAAGAGGTGTTTCCGAATGGCAGCCAAGGAAGCGCGGCAAAATATCGTGCTGGCCTGCACCGAATGCAAGCAGCGCAACTACAACAAGAAAAAGAACAAGAAAAACACCCCCGACCGCATCGAGCTGATGAAGTATTGCCGCTTCTGCAAGAAGCATACCACTCACCGCGAAACCCGATAAACGCAAGGATGTGACAATCATGGCAGATGAAAAGAATGTTGCGAAGGGCAAGGAGCAGGCCAAGGAAGGTTCCGGCAACAAGTTCGTGAACTTTTTCAAGAACCTGCCGCAGACGATCGCGCGCCCCTTCAAGAACATGTGGCACGAACTGCGCAAGGTGACGTGGCCCAGCCGCCAGGATTTGATCAAGTATTCGCTCATCGTGCTGGCTTTCCTGGTGTTCATGGGCGTTGTGATCGGCTTGCTGGACCTGGGCTCCACCGCTCTGGTCAATCTCTTCATTTGATAGCTGACACTTAGAATAGGAGATACCAAAATGTCCGAAGACAGACCGGGTACCCTGGAATGGTATGTGGTGCATACCTATTCCGGCTACGAAAACAAGGTCAAGGACAACCTGGAAAAAGCGGTGGAAAACAACGGCATGCAAAACCTCATCCAAGAGGTGGTCGTCCCCACCGAAGAGGTTGTGGAAATTCGGAATGGCAAGCGGGTGACAAGCCAGCATAAAACCTTTCCCGGGTATGTGCTGGTGCGCATGATCATTACCAACGAAAGCTGGTATGTGGTGCGCAACACACGCGGTGTGACGGGCTTTGTAGGCCCGGAAAGCAAGCCCATTCCCCTGACCGCCGAGGAACTGGACCGAATGCTGAACTGCTCCCCCAACAAACTGGAATTCCGGATTGCCGTGGGCGAGGAAGTGCGCATCCTGTCCGGCCCGCTGGAGAATTTCACCGGCGTGGTGGAGGAAATCGATGCGATGCGCCAGAAACTGCGCGTAAAGGTCAAAATGTTCCTGGGCCGCGAAATGCAGATCGAGGTGGACCTCGATCAAGTCGAGAAGCTCGACAAATGAGCGAGCGCCCGCAAGGGCCCTTGCTCCGCCCCCGTTTTCAGTGGGAGGCCGCGCCATAGCGCACGGCCGCCATTACCACAAGCTTTAAGGAGGTGCCATCCAACATGGCAAAGAAAATTACCGCGTTCATCAAGCTGCAAGTTCCCGCCGCCAAGGCGACTCCCGCGCCGCCTATCGGCCCCGCCCTCGGTCAGCACGGCGTCAATATTCCCGGCTTCTGCAAGGAATTCAACGCCCGCACCGCCAAGCAGGACGGCCTGATCATTCCTGTTGTGATTACGGTTTATTCCGACCGTTCCTTCACCTTCATCACCAAGACGCCTCCGGCCCCCGTGCTGATCAAGAAGGCGCTGGGCATTGATACCGCCTCCGGCCGGCCCAACCGCGACAAGGTTGGCCAGCTGACCCAGGCTCAGGTGCGAGAAATCGCCACCACTAAGATGCCTGACCTGAACGCCGCCTCCATCGAAGCGGCCATGAGCATGGTCAAGGGCACCGCCCGCAGCATGGGCGTCACCGTCGCCGACGAATAATAAGGAACCTGCGGAAATAAGATTGATCCCCTCAGGGAATTTTGTGGGAGGACATAGCGCCGTTAATACCACAGGGAGGAATGATAAAGATGAAACACGGCAAGAAATATATCGACAGCAAAAAGCTGATCGACGCTACCAAGCTCTATGATCCCGCCGAAGCCATCGAGCTGGTGAAGCAGACCGCCAAGGCCAAGTTCGATGAAACCATCGAACTGTCCATCCGTCTGGGCGTTGACCCCCGGCACGCTGACCAGCAGGTCCGCGGTACCGTGGTGCTGCCCCACGGCACCGGTAAAAAGGTGCGCGTGCTGGTGTTCGCCAAGGGTGACAAGGCCAAGGAAGCGGAAGCCGCCGGTGCTGACTTCGTCGGCGAGGCCGATCTGGTAGCCAAGATCCAGAGCGAAAACTGGTTCGGTTTCGACGTTTGCGTTGCCACCCCCGACATGATGGGTACCATCGGCCGCATCGCCCGTCTGCTGGGCCCCAAGGGTTTGATGCCCAACCCCAAGTCCGGCACCGTGACCATGGATGTGACCAAAGCCATCCAGGAAATCAAAGCCGGTAAAGTGGAGTACCGCATCGACAAGACCGCTATCGCTCACTGCCCCATCGGCAAGATCTCCTTCGATAGCGACAAGCTGGTCGAAAACATGACCACCCTGATGGAAGCGGTGATCAAGGCGAAGCCCGCCACCGCCAAGGGCACCTATATTAAGTCTCTCTATATGAGCAGCACCATGGGCCCCGCCATCAAGGTCAACAGCCTGAAGTTCTGATTTGGAGCTTGAAGTCTCCCGCCGGATTCCTCCGGCGGGGATTTTTTCATTTTGGGCCTTGCAAAACGGGTATTCTTATGGTATAATCATTTTGTTCGTGGGATTATAGCTCAGTTGGTTAGAGTGCCACGTTGACATCGTGGAGGTCATAGGTTCGAGCCCTACTAATCCCACCAAATGAAAGAGCCCCCTTGCGGGGCTTTTTCATTTGGTTTGTGTGCCGGGCATGGCACGATTCTTGCGGGTGAAAGTCCTGCCACGGGTATTTACCGCCAAGTGTAGCGAACCGCAAGCTGCTGCCAGCAACGGCAGGAGGGGAGGAAGCGGTGTAGCAAAGCCAGCGAGCCTACGAACAGAAACCGGATACAAGGCTAAACGGAGGGTAAGGCTGCAAATCAAGCCGAAGCCCAAAGGGTAAACG
>JAFXMP010000333.1 GCA_017530275.1 Clostridia bacterium
CGCCCAGGAACCCCGCAGCGCCGGTCACAAGATACTTCACATTGCTCTTGTTATCCATGATCAATTACCTCCGTAATGAATTCTCTTTTTTTGTCGGCAGTTTTTCAACTGACAGGCATATATTAACGGAGGTATGTTTGATTTTTGTTCACGTTTTGTTAGAGAACTGTTAATGCAAGGCGATTTTAAAAAGAATTCATCGCAGCAAAAACCTCCATGCGCGTCGCATGGAGGAACATGTGATTGCTCTATTCTGCTGTTATTTTTTGTTTTCTATCCACTGATAAACCGGCCACGCGGCGACGACGCCCGCCATGCCCGCGACGCCGATGAGGATACCGGGAATGAACCGATCCCATACCAGGATACAGGACATGCCGAGCCCCAGGGCCAGCACGCCCAGGATGCCCAGGGAAAGGCCGGCAATGACCGCCTTGCCGCTTTCCCTGCTGTCGGTCCTGCGTGTTCTTTCCTCCTGCGGGGAATAGGTCAGATGAAATCCGTTGCTCTTTTCTTCCATCATGGTTTTTCTCATCCCTTTTTTTGTGCCGTCCGGTGGTTTTGCAAATAATCGGTCAAGCCTGCGGAAAGGATATACAGAAAGGTTAAAAGCAGGAACAGGTGAAGCAGGTTCATGGTCTCAACTCCCTCTTGGCGTTTTGCCAGGATTTCCTCCTGACAGCGCCTATCTTACCGGGGAATTGTTGACGAATCGTTTGCCTTTTGTTAGAGAATCGTTAATGCGCGTTCTTTTCTTTTCGGCATCGGATCATCATATAAACGGACAGGGCGATTAAAAGCGCCGTCACCGCGACGCCGCCTAGGCCGTTCATGGTTTGGGCGAATCGCCTTTCTCCGCCGAACTGCTGGATCATGGCGGTTTGCAGCGCCAGAATGGACATGAGCGCTGCAGCAAAGGAAACGCACCGAGCCGCTGCCAGCACCTTGTTTTCGTCCCGGCGGCGCTTGATGAGGTTGTTCACCGCCGAAATGATCTTGAAAAACGCCCAGACCGCCATCACATAGATCAATAAACCAGGGTAGCTGTAGGCCCGGTTTTCCACCACCATCTGCGCGAAAATCCCGCCCATTGCCAGGGTCAGGACAAACAGGCTCCAGGCCGTGCGCAGGTAGGCGCGGCGGCTGTCCAGCCTGTTCAGGGACAAAAGCAGCGAAAAGCGCATCACCGCCAGCACTGCGTAATAAATTCCCAGGCCAATGAGCCAGACTGACCCATAGGAAACGCCCGCGATCAGCTTCACCAGCGCATAGATCAGATTGACGCCCAGCGACAGGTACAGCGAGTACTTCGCGCGCTGCTCATAATCCTTCAATAAACCAAACAGCTTTGTCAATCGTTCCTTCATGCGCCGCTCCGTTTGATCCTCACAGTGAACACGCTACCCTTGCCCACTTCGCTTTGCAGGTCGATTTCCCCACCCGTCAGGTCCACCACCCGCTTCACCAGCGCCAGGCCCAGGCCGTTGCCCTCGGTGGCATGGCTGGTATCGCCTTGATAAAACTTGTCGAAAATGTGCCTGCCTGTGTCCGCGTCGATACCGCAGCCGGTATCAGCCACCGACACCGCCGCCCATTCGTTTTCCGGCTTGACTGTGACCGTGATGCTGCCGCCCGCGGGGGTGAATTTCACCGCGTTGGACAGAAGATTGTTCCATACCAGCGTCAAAAGCTCCGGGTCGGCGCTGACCGGGATGCGGTCGTCCATTTCGCATTGCAGTTCGATTTGCTTTTGCTCTAACGCATCATCAAAGGCGATCAGGCATTCCGCCACCTGCTCCGTCAGGTCGTATTCCGCCACCTGGGGGCTGATCTGCTGGTTTTCCAGCTTGTTCATTTTCAGGATGTTGGTGATCAGCGCTGTCATCCGCTGGGTGGCCCGGTCGATGCCCTGGGCATATTCTACGCGCTGATCGTCTGTCACGCTGTCGCTTTGCAGCATCTTGGCGTAATTGCGGATCACGGCCAGGGGCGTTTTCATTTCATGGGATACGTTGGAAACGAAGTCCGTCCGCAGCGCGCCGGTGTTCGATAGCTCCTCCGCCATCAGATTAAAATCCTCCGCGATGCCGTTGAAATCGTCGCTGAATACCCGGAATTGGGAGGTGTCGATGCGAGCGGACAGGTCGCCCTGGGTCAGGCGATGGGTCGCCTCCCGGATGCTGCGGATGGGCTTATCCACGGTGAGCTTGCGCAGCGCCCATTCCGCCAGACAGCAAAAGAAGCTGAGAAACAGGATGTTGCCGAAGGTGAACAAGGCGTTCTGCCGCACCAGGGACAGATCCAGCTGCATGGAATGGAGGAACAAAAGAAAGGAAGAGGTCACGACGAAGGAGATCAGCAGGAAAAACGTGACGTAACGCCATACAAGGAACGCCCTGCGCTTTCCTTTCATGCCCGGATCACCGCCTTGTAGCCCAGACCCCGCACTGTCTGGATCTCAAAAGCGTCGCAGTCCGCAAATTTCTCCCGCAGCTTGGTCATGTATACGTCCACGGTGCGCAGGGTGGAGGAGGAATCGGCGTCCCAGAATTCGTCCATCAGCTGGGCGCGGGTGAAGGTGCGCTTGGGGAAGCTGAGCATTTTGAACAGGATGTTGAATTCCCTTGTTGTCAGGGCGATTTCCTCCTCCCGCCACAGACAGGAGCGCTCGTCCGCGTCCAGCGTCAGCTCACCCACGATCACCCGATGGCTGCCGGCGATCTTGGAACGGCGGAGCAATGCGCCTACGCGCAGCACCAATTCCTCCAGGTCGATGGGCTTCACCATATAATCGTCCACGCCGATCTGGAAGCCCTGTCGCTTGGCGGCGAAATCGTCCCGGGCGGTCATGAACAGGATAGGCATGTCCCGGATGGTTTCACGCACCGTGCGGGCAAACTCAAACCCGTCCATTCCCGGCATCATAATATCGGAAACGATCAGGTCAAAGAGATCGTTGTACATAGCGTTGAACGCGTCGTTGGCGCTCAGGCACCCGGTGGCCTCATACCCGTTCTGCCTTAAATACGCGCACACCTGACTGTTCAATTCCCTGTCGTCCTCCACCACCAGAATCCGGAACATGGCCGCACCTCCCTTGTTTGAATCAAATACAGTATAGCATATCTTTTGTTAAAGTTCTGTTAATGCCTCTCTCGTGAAAAATCGCCTGCCCTTCCGTCGATTGGGCGCAAGAGCAGGCGGTTGCCGCTTCGGCGTATTCCGCCGGTTATTTTGTCCAGCTGCCGATGATTTTGAGGCCGTCCTCTTTCCGGGCGAACTGCAGGAAGGTCATCCGGTCGCCGGTGGTCTTTTCCCCGGTTTCCTTGTTTTCGCTGACGAAGAAGTAATGCACCGCGGCCCAGTCATCCTGGATCAGCAGGCTGTCGATGCGCACCTTGCGGATGGTTTCCTTTTCCATCATCGCCTTCACCGCGGCGCGGTATGCGTCCATGGTGCGCTTTTCGTCCCGCAAGCCGGATGAAATCGCGTCCGGGGCGTAGCCTTCCTCCGTCCACTTTACCCAGGCGTCATAGCCCCGGTTCCAGCTGTCGATGTCCTGGAACACCAAGGCTCGGATCTCCTTGGCCCAATCGCCCTTGTCCACGGTAGGATAGAGCACGGGATATTTTTTCGCCAGGTCGTCGGTTTCCGGAAGAGTGATGCTCAGCAGAGCTTCCAGATTTTTCTGCTGAACCTCCTTTTCCGCTGGCCCCTGGAACATGCACATGTTACCGAAGCTCTGATCCTTGGTGCCGCCCCAGCCTTCCACTACCCGGGCGTCAGGGCCGCCGGTGCTGTAATCCTTGAATTTCACAAATTCCATCACGCTGCCGGGGATCACGTTTTCGCCCACGTGGGTGGCGATATCGTAATAGATGGCGCACCAGTCATCACAGATCAGCATATTGTGGAAAGCGCCCATGTCGATCTGGGTCTTCCGCAGGATGATGTTCATAGCCGCCTGATACTGGGCTAGGGTGAGTCGCGCACCGTGCACGTTGTAAATGGATTCACCGGTATAAAGGATATCGCCCCAAGCCTTCCAGGCGTCAAAGCCCCGGTTCCAGTTTTCAAAGCCGGTCAAAAGACGATTCTGAATGTAGGTTTCCATGCCGGGCTTCACGGATGTAAAGTGTTCCACAGGAAAGCTTCTGATCAGTTCTTCCGTTCTGTCGTAGGAATTGACGATGTCTGCCATAATTGTTTCCTCCATTTATTATCGTTCCCTCACGGGACGATCCCAGCATAAGGCGTCATCGTTAAAGAACTGTTTGCGTTTTGTTAGCATTTCGTTAATCGTGTTATCATGTCCGTAAGGAATTGCTTAAGATTGCAGGCCTTGCGGGCGCAATTTTATACGCGATAATGATCCGCGCCCGATCCAAGTTCAGCACCCGCGTGTATAACGATCACTTCCTGGGCATGTTCCCACCATCTGTGTAAAGATCAAGGCGTGTAACCATCAGCTTGCCGTCTACAATACCGAAATGATTGAACTCTGTTACGGTCATTTTATAAGAAATCTTGTCCTCCATACTGATTCACAAAAGCAATGCAAGTCTCAATGTCAAGGCAAACATCGCTTTTTTCAACAATTTTCTCGAACATGTCGCAAAAAGCGATAGAAAAAGGGCAATTGATGGGAGAGCAGGACATGGAGAAAATGAGTGCTGTCCGGAAAAGGACAGATCGGGTGATTCGCGAGAGCTTTCTCCGGCTTCTGGAAGAAAAACCTTTGAAAAAAATCACAGTGCAAGATATATGCACGGAAGCTGAGATCAATCGTGCCACCTTTTACAGATATTATACGGATGTCTATGCCCTGTACGATACCATCACACAGCGTTTCTTCAAAGAGCTTTTTTCGGACATTGTCAGCCGTCAGTTAAATATCTGCACAGGAAATCTTCGACTGAAGCAGGGCGTTAGAGATGCGTTGGATCTGATTGAACAGCAGAAGATACTGTGTTATACGCTGATTCATGATGCGGACAGCGTTTTCGCATTTCAACTTCTGAATAATATCCGTGAAGCTATAGCAACAGAAAACAGCATTGCAGGCGAAGCAGACAACTTACGTATTTCGTATATGTGTGGAGGGATCTTCAGCGTTATTCTGGAGTGGATCCGGAACGACTGCAAGCCTGGGAAGGAAACCGTCGCGCAGATAATTGAACTTGGTGTCCGGCAAGTTTTAAAAAAAAGAGTGCTGTCATAGTAAACGAAACTGCTATTTGGGTTCTACACATGTTCTATACAGTATTATAAGTGTATAAGTGGGAAGAGCAATCGCTCCTCTCCTTTTTTATTTGATAATTCGTTATTTTGTTATTATATTTGATTCGCAAACGAAAAAAAGCAAAATCCGAAATAAAATAGTCAATATACATATATACTTGCCGATGCTTTCATGCTAAATTCATTTCAGAACTGGAACTCAATGCGCTGGACGAAAGGAATGCAGGATGGAAGGGGCAGCGATGGCTGAGTTGAAACCACGGGGGCAGCTGGGAAAGATTGATTTCAGCAATCCCAGAATGCAGCCAATGATCAGAATGCTGCAAGACAATATCCGCAAGGAAACCATGAGATGGCAGCCAGAAGCGGGAATCATTCTGCGGCGTGTAGATCTATCCATCACAGATATGCCCTTCTTTTCCTGCATGATCCTGGAGCCGGAGCATATGCCGAATGAAAGGAATGCTTGTCTGTTCTGCCATGGGGGTGGCATGATTTTTCCGTTGCAGGTTTCTTCTCTGAAAATCGCGGAATACCTTGCAAGAGCCGCACAAATCAGTGTTTGGGTGCCTGATTATCATCTGCCGCCGTGTGCGCCTTTTCCAAACCCGATGCAAGAATGCATGTGTGCCTGGCAGAGGATGAGCCAAGCAGCAGATAAGGCCATTCTCTATGGCGAAAGCGTTGGAGGAGCGTTAGCGGCATCCCTGGCACTGTATCTTCGGGATCATCAGGAGCGGCAGCCCGAAAGGCTGATGCTGATCGATCCGGTGACAGACTGTGAGACGGAGAAATATCCTTCCGCGTCGCTTGACGCCCAGGCCGTCTGGACAGTGAAAAACAATCGGTATATGTGGAATCAATATCTTCCGGATGAAACGACAACGCGCATGCCCTATGCTGTTCCGATCCGGGAGGCGGTCGATGGGCTTCCGCCCACTTATCTGGAAACGGCCGAAATTGATATTCTTCGTGATGAAGGAGAAGCGTTCGGGAAAAAGCTGCAAGCGGCGGGCATCCCCACGGAAATCTATCGAATAGCAAGCGCATGGCATGGATTTGATACGGAAATTGATCATCCTTATGTTCAGCAAGTGCTGCATACAAGGGCGGAATATTTGAAGAAAGCGATCAAATAAACTTGTCAGGAGGTCGAAGGAGCAATGACAGTAGAACAGCAAATCAACCAGGCCAATGAACAGGTAATGGATATCCTGCTGCGCGGTCAGCCTGTATGGGTGGACGTAAAGCCGGCGATTGAGGCCATTCCCGGCATGACGAAAAATACAGTGTTCCATCCCGGTCCTCCTTATTCCAGCCCGGATGAAATTCCTTATCCCATTCAGACATCCATCTGCGGCGCGCTGATGCACGAAGGCTTGGCTGCCAGCCGGGAAGAAGCATGGCAGTTGGTGGAAGCTGGGAAAGTGAACCTGTGCTCTTCCCAGGATTACGGCGTGGCCAATGCCGCCAGCATGGTCACCAGCGCCAGTATGCCGGTGATCGTGGCGGAGGACAAGGTATTCGGTGGCCGGGGATATGCGCCGCTGCATCCGGGCGGCAATCCCAAATGCCTAAGGTGGGGTCTATATGATGAGGAAGTGGAAGCTGATCTGACTTGGTTTGACCAGGTGTACGGTCCTGCGCTGGGCGCTGCTGTTCGCGCTTCCGGTGGCATCGATCTGAAAACGATCCTTGCCAAAACTGCCGGCATGGGTGATGAAAACCATAATCGCCAGCCTGCGGCTTCCATGTGTCTGGCGCTGACGCTGATCCCCTGGCTGGTGGAGGCGGATATTCCCGAAAAGGAGAAGGTCATCCGCCATTTCGCCGCCAACGACCGTTTCTTCCTGCATCCCATGATGGCGGGTGTGGAAAGCCTGACTGTTTCCTGCAAAAAGATCCCGCTGTCCACCGTAATGGTAGGCATGGGGGCCAACGGCGTTCGGTTTGGTATCCAGATCGCTGCCACAGGCAACCAATGGCACACCGACAAAGCGCCTATGATCGACGGAGTTTTCCTGAAGCCTACCACAACTCGGGACGACCTGCTGGGCTACTTGGGCGACAGCTGCGTCACGGAGGTGTACGGTTTGGGCGGTATGTCCGCTATTGCCGGGCCTGCCTATTTGCGCATGACCGGCGCGGGCTACGACGAAGCGCTGGAGCGTACCGAGAAGGCGCGGGCCGTATCGCTGGGAGAGCATACCTTCGCACCGATCCCGTGGAATGATTTTCGGGGTTTCCCGGTGGGCGTAGACGCCCGGAAGGTGGTGGGCAAGAACATCCGTCCCGTCAGCCATGGCGGCTCTGCCCTGAAAACAGGCGGACAGGCAGGTGCGGGCGCTTGCGATATTCCCATGGAGCCTTTCAAGAAATCCCTGATCGCGCTGTACGAAATGATTACAGGAGAGAAAGCATAAAGGAGGCTGATTGACTTGGTTTTCACGCACATTGAACATGATCGGTACGCAGATTCTCTGGAGATCCTGTTCGCTGCCACGGTGCTGAACGATCAGCCGGGCATCTCGCAGGGATACATCGGCATGGCGGGCGACAGCTTCCGGGAAACCATCCGGGAAGCGGGGCTGGAAGCAGCGGCGCTGGAAAACGCATCCGCTTCCGATTTGGTGCTGCTGGCCAAAGCCGAAAGTGAAGCGGCGTTTGAGGATGCTGTTCAGGAAACCCTTAAAGCCATGACGCCTGTTGCCAGCGCCAGCCGGGAAAAGAGCTTCCTGACACTGAACTCCGCGGTGCAGGCCCATCCTGAAATCAACATGTGCCATATCGCCGTGCCGGGCGAATACGCGCTGAGCGAAGTGAAAAAAGCCCTGAACATGGGGCTGCACTGCACCGTGTTTTCCAATAACGTGCCCTTGAGCGATGAAAGGGAAATGAAGCTGCTGGCCCGGGAAAAAGGGCTGCTGTGCATGGGGCCTGACTGCGGCGTGGCCAACATCAACGGCGCGGCCCTGGTGCTCAGCTCCATCACCAATCGCGGCCCCTTCGGCATTGTGGGCGCTTCCGGCTGCGGCATCCAGCATGTAGGAGCCATCCTGCATGAAGCGGGCAGCGGCGCGAGCCAGATCATCGGCACCGGCGGCAACGACCTGAAGGATCAGGTGGGCGGCTTGATGATGGAAATGGGCATCGCCGCGTTGGAGGCGGACGAGGAAACGAAGTATATCGCCATCGTTTCCAGAAAGCCCGGCGACGCGGTACTGGAAAAACTGTTGGGATGGATCAGCGCCTGCAAAAAGCCCGTGGTGGCATTGCTCATGGGCTGTGATCGGGAGACAGTAGAGGCAACCGGCGCGATCTGGGCCGAAAATCTGGATGATTGCGGGCAGAAGTGCCTGCGTCTGATCGGAAAGGAATATCCCCTGCCTTCCCAGGACGACTTGCAGTCCATCGCGGAGAAAGCCGCGAAGAAGCTGGCTCCTCAGCAGAAATACCTGACCGCGCTCTACAGCGGCGGCACCTATATGGACGAGGCGATGCGCGCAGCTGCGCCGCTGGTTGGCCCCGTGTATTCCAACAGCCCCACCAAGCCCGAATGGACCATTCAGGCGGGACAGATCGGCCATGAAAACACCTTCATGGATTACGGCGAGGAAGAGTTCACCGTGGGGCGTGCGCATCCCATCATTGACCTGAGCGTACGCAAAAACGCCCTGGGTGAAATCGCCGCCCAGCCCGAAACTGCCGTGGTGCTTCTTGATCTGATCCTGACGCCTCCGGGTCACCCCGATCCTGCAGAAGCGATGCTGGAGGAAATTCGTCCTTTGCAGCAGAAAGCGTGCGCGGAAGGGCGAGAACTGATCTTTGTGGCTTCCGTGCTGGGCACAGACGCCGATCTGCAAAATGTGACTTTGCAGCGGAAAAAGCTGGAAGACGCGGGCGTGCTCGTCTGCAAAACCAACAATCGTGCGGCTATGCTGGCCGGGTTGATCATTCGTAAGAAACAGGAGATGGATCAGCAATGAATACAGAAAAAATCATGGCACTGTTTCACGGGAATATGACGGTGGCCAATGTCGGTCCCAAGCTGTTTGCTACCGCGTTGATCGAGCAAAACTGCCCTACCGTGCAGGTGGATTGGCAGCCTATTGCCGGGGGCGATGAACAAATGCGTAAAATACTGGCTCTGCTGGGCGGCTTGGACTGAGGTGAGCGTATGAAGATACTGATTTGCAACGCAGGTTCCACTTCACTCAAATTCAAACTGTTCGATATGCCTGCCGAAACCGTGGAAGCGGTCTGCCATATTGAACGGGTCGGTGCGGATCACGACTCGATGATTTTCTATAAGAATCTGCTGAACGGAGAGGCAGTGAAGCAGGAGAAAATCGATATCCCAGATTATCGTCAGGGCATTGTGCTGTTCCTGGATTATCTGACCAAAGGTGAAACGGCTGTGCTGGACAATGTGCGGCAGATCGAGCGCGTAGGCTTCAAGGTGACGCTGAGCAAGAACCATCACGGTGTTTTCGAGCTGACGGACGAGGTGCTCCGGGGAATGGAGGAATGGATTTCTCTTGCTCCCGTTCATAACCGGGCTTATCTGAACGCGGTGGATGTGCTGCGCAAGCTCCTGCCG